>NZ_JAAHHS010000429.1 GCF_010692395.1 Moorena sp. SIO3H5 | reverse complement strand
TGGTTCTTGGCTTCGATTTCTCCGCGTTACTCAACTCCAACAAGTCGGCAATCCTTGCCACTGCTGCCTGCTACTGATTCTCAACAAGTTCAGCAGGCACTGATTGATCGGCGAGGGAAAAAAGTGGCTAGATATGTAGTGATGAAATAGTGATGAAAAAACTAATTAATGTCAGCTTGACGCTAATTTTAGCCTTGGCTATCAGTCTCCTAGGAATAGGAGAAGCATCGGCTACAGAGCTTCATGTTGCACTGTATCCATACGTTCCTCGGCTTGAGCAATTCCAAACAGCAATACAAGCTGAATGGCAAAAGGTTCAACCAGAGGTTCCCTTGAATTTTGTTCCTGCGGAGGATTGGGATGGGGGTTACTCGAATAATCCTCCTGAAAATGCAGATGTTTATGTATTCGATGCCATGTTTTTCGACTACTTTCGCAGTCAAAACTGGCTCGAACCGATACAGGCTAGTGAAATCAACAACTTGGAGGACTTCGTTGAATACGCAATAGATGGGGTTAAGGTAGGTCAGGAGTATTACGCAATTCCCCAGCTTGGCTGTGCAAATATATTATTTTATCACAAAGAGGATGCAGCAATTGCCAATGCAACAAACCTAGATCAAATTCAGAATGCTTTGTCTTCATGCACCTATACCAGCGAGATTCCCCCCGATATTCGGGGCATGATGCTTGATATGGCTGGTGGCACGACAAATGCTACTCTTTACCTAGACATTGCCCATAGCTTGACTGGACAATATCCCTTCCTATTGCCTGAGAATGAATCGCAACTTAACTCCCAGGCCATAGACAACATGCAAGAGTTGCTAGGTATGGCAAGCTATGAGAATGCAACCGATCAAGATGATTCTATCAAGTCCTACCAGCGGGCAGATTGGTTTAGTGATGGTTGGGGACGTGCACTCATGGGCTATACAGAAGCGATGTCAAACATGAGTGAAAACACAAGGCAAAACATTGGCTTCAAGGTCATGCCGTTATCAGATCAAGATCAATCCTATCCAGAAGTTTTCTATGCTGATGTGATTGGTGTAAATACTACAAGTGAAGAGAGGGGGACACGTGACCTAGCTGTAAAGCTAGCTAATACGATGGCAGCCTCCACAACGATGATTGCAAGTATTGGAGCAGATGCAAGTCATCCCTATCCCCAGTATCTTATGGCCACTCGTCCCACCATATTCCAGACTCTTGAGAAATCGTTCCCGCTTTATGGTGATATGTTTCGGCTCATCCAAGGTCAGAATATTATTATGTTCAAGGTGAATGATCAAAGCCGTAGCTGGCTCAACACCATGAAGAACAGCATTCGTGAGAACGCTAGGGAAGATTATTCTTGCGGCTGTGATTATCCAGCTATCGAACCTATTCTCAATAACACTTATGCTCCTTGGATTTGTGGAGATACATGTGCCGACCATGGCGGTTGGAACGGTCAGTGGAGTAATGCATACCCAGCTGCACAAGAGACATCTGTATGTGGTTGCAACGCATGCCCATTGCCATAAAAGTCTGGCACCTGAGTCCTCACTTGCCTAAGTTCCCACGAGCGCGGTAAGCTCATATAGCAATCCGAGCTGAAAAGTGGACAGTAACAGTTCTTACTAAAAACTCAGCACTCAGGACTGACGAACTATTTTCAAGGGAAGTATTGTTCACAAGTCGATCAGGATTGCCACAGGACAAGCAACAGGGTAAAGGCAAAACAACCGTGTCAATCAGTGAACAATCTATAGAAGTCGGGTCTTGGGAATGGTTCTATCGGGAAGCTAAACCCGTTGGCGATAGCGACAAAGTGCCAGTAATACTGCTTCATGGCTTGCCATCCCAGAGTTTTTGCTGGTGTGAGATCATGCCAGATTTAGCTAAAGTAGGCTACGATGCGATCGCACCAGATTGGCTCGGTTCTGGATTATCCGCAAAACCGGATCGGCTTGACTTTCCATACACACCAGATGCGTTCATTGAAGCCTTAGGGGATTTCCTTAAACACCTCGAAATCGAAAGGTTTTCCTTAGTTGTCCAAGGCTTTCTCGCCTCCGTGGGACTTCAATATGCCTTGCGTCACTCAGACCAGATTGAGCGTCTAGTGATTCTCAATACACCTGTCTCCTCGGCTGCCAAGTTACCCAGCAAAATGCAGCAATGGGGATGGCCATTCATCGGAGATATGTTAACCCAAGACCCCTTGTTAGTTGACCGAACTCTCGAAGGGGGGTCGCGCTATCGCATTGAAGACAACTATTTAGATCTCTATCGCAAGCCCTTCCTAAAAAGTTCCGATCCTGGACGTTCTCTGGTAGCGACTATCAAGAATATCCAGATGAACAAGTCTATGGCAGAAATTGAATCAGGTTTCCGCAACTGGGAGAAGCCAACCTTAATTGTTTGGGGACTCAAAGACCCTTGGCTTCCGGTGGAGCAAGCTGAGCAATTTGCTAATCAGCTTAAGAATAAGGAATTAGTGAAGCTGGAGGAAGCTGGACATTATCCTCAGGAGCATTGGTCGAAGGAAATTAGTGAAATCCTGGTGCCGTTTCTACGACGCAAAGCTTGAATTATAGCTCTACCGTACCTGTTATGCTAAATAAACAGTCTTTAAAAGGGAACAGGGAATAGGGAACAGGGAACAGTGGAAAGAGGCTGTATTCAGTAATTTTTGTTAGTTGAAGAGCCTAATTTTATTTGTACAGTAAGCTTTCTGAGTTTTTTAACTGGAACTTTAGCATAAAAGTTACTGAAGAACCTGAATTATTTAGTATCCGTGGCAATTATACGATGTCGCGATCAGCAGCAAATTCTAGGCAAGCTCTAATATCTGTTTCCGTCAATTCTGGAAAGTCATCGACAATTTCGGCTTGAGACATACCAGCTGCTAGCCAGCCTAAAATGTCATAAACGGTTATTCGCATCTGCCGAATACAAGGTTTACCACCTCGCTTATCCGGTTTGATGGTAATAATATTGCGATCGCTCATTTTGCCAATAGGTTCGGTCTTATTAGTCTCAGTCTATAGCATACTAAGACTGGGCTGCAACGGAAAAAAGCATTAACAACTATAGTGCTGCATCGCTACTCCCTGCTGCAAACCTCCCTGCTCCCATTAACCTACTCCTAGCGGTGCGACCCAAGGGCGATTTACTCGCCCTTGGAGGCGCGCACCGTAGATGACTTCGCAGCTAACTCCACAACAGAGCAAACCGAACCAAATACCTCACTTAAGTCATTAATAGTTACCCTAGAATAATTCTTGGTAAAATGTTTTCCATCCAGCTTTCCAAACTGCCACAACTCAGCATCAGTAACTATTCCATATACCACCAGACTCTCAGTTTTATTTAACTTTTGTGCAGCTACTAATTCTGACAAACATTGCCCCCAACCTTTCATGAAATCGTTTTGTTTTGCCTCTACAATCAAAATCAGCGGATACTCTATTACGTTTTTACCCAGTTCTGAACGTTTACCAAAAATATAATCTGGTGTTCCCGTTAAAATACTATCTGCAGAAATCGATTTATGGCTCCAGATTGAATATTGGTCAACAAATTTTTTGCATGCTTCACGCAAAATCGGGTAGATAACGTTTTCACAGCGGGCAGCCTCGGATGAGAAAATATCAAAGTTTTGCCTGCTAAACTCGTAATCTTGAATAAATTGCTCTGGTGGCGAGACAGAAGAAATGGGAAGAAAGTCTTCTTCGGTATAGTTGATTCGATATGCCTTCTGTACTTCGTCAGCAGATTTAAAATCTGTAAATGCCATGATATATAGCAGTTCTCAATTCGGTAAGGTACTTAGGCCCTTAGATTAGGGAGTAGGGAGTAGGGAGTAGGGAACAGCGGATCTGGGAATAGTAAAAAAGATATCCAAGGATTATTTACTATTATAAATCAGATTTGCTTTTATGATAGCTTGGTAAAAGCTATAGTTATAGCAATCCTAAATCAATTGTGATAATTTTTGATGCAATATTCCCTACTCCGGTGATCCGCTGTTCCGGTGATCCGCTGTTCCGGTGATCCGCTGTTCCCTTTGCTATAGAAACTTTTTAATATTATATCTGTACAGCTCATCTACAAGCTTGAGAAATGCAAACAGCTTTCAGCAGCGTCTACCTGAGCAGCTCGTGATTTGATTAGTATGTCGCCAACCAAGATCTTGCTGAAAGTAGTGCTTGGGTGGGTAAGCTTCGACAGAATCAGTGGTCAAGCTGCCGTATTGGGTATTAAACTTTGCGTTTGATGAGAGCAATATTGGGTTATATTACATGACGAACCTTAAGTAGTTTTCCCGATCGGTTGGCTAGCGAACAAACAATGATGATGAGAAGTTATCGGTCTATTCTGACTGTGATTCTGGCAATGGTGATGACCTTTTTGGTCAGCTGTGGTAGCCCAAGTTCCACTAAGGCTCCTACCTACACCCCTGAAAAAATTGCCCAAATCCAGACAAGTGCTACTAGAGTGCTTGAGCTTCGCGAGAAAATGCCAGTTCTCGAAGCCAACATTCAAGACGAAAACTGGGTAGATATTAGTTCATTTATCCATGGTCCGTTAGGAGATCTAGGGCGCAGCAGTAACTATCTGAGTGGTCAACTCCTTCCCAAAGACCAGAAAGCTGCCAAGGAAGCGGCTGAAGTATTGTTGAAATCTTTGGTTAAAATTGACGAAGCTTCTGTAGAGCGCAACTCCCAGCTGGCACTCAAAAACTACGCAGCAGCTTTGAAAAACTTTGATGACTTTTTGGAATTAATTCCCACTAGTTAAAAAGTTCATGAAGTATGAATGATGAAGTTTAAGCTGTGAAGTATGACTTGTGAAGTGTAACCTGTGAAATGGGGTTATTGGTGGCTCACTGATGGTAAATGGCTCGTGCTTTAGACCTTGAAGGCTTATATCCTAGGGCTACAAAAACCAAATTCGCTCTTTGGGAAATAAAGATAAAATCAATGTTTCCTAGGCTAGGTAGGCAGCTTTAGTTTATGTAGCCTAACTAGGCACGGGTATCAGGAATCTTAACTCAGTACCATTCCAATTCAGATTGACTACAAGGGTTATCCATAACCATAATTCATACTTCATAATTTATACTTCATAATTCATACTTCATAATCGATAAAATTGTGAGTAAAGTCGCTATTATTGGATGCGGTATCGTTGGAGCAGCGATCGCATATGAACTTAGTCGGGTAAATGGGCTAAGTATCACTGTCCTCGACCAGCATCTGCCAGCACAAGGGTCTACTGGTGCTGCTTTAGGGGTACTGATGGGTGTCATTAGTAAGAAAGTCAAGGGTAGGGCGTGGCAGCTGCGCCAAGCCAGTATCCAGCGCTATCAGACCCTGATTCCTGAATTAGAGGCACTCACGGGATACCAGATTCCAGTCAATCGCAACGGTATCTTGAAGCTGTGTTTGCCTGGAGAGGACTTGGGTTCTTGGGAAAAACTAGTACAAACTCGCCTCAGCCAAGGTTGGCAATTAGAAATTTGGGATGTTCCCCAAGTCAAGCATCGCTGTCCTCACCTAAGTCAAGATAAATTTATTGCTGGAATCTATTCTCCCCAAGACCTACAAATTGATCCAACTATCCTAACTCAAGTATTAGTAGCTGGTGCTGAGGCCAATGGGGTTAGGTTTAATTTTGGAATCACAGTTAGAGGGTTTGAATCCATAGGTTCCGATCTCAACAATTCTCTCAATTGCTCCCAAATCTATACTGATGCTGGAACCCTAGAGATAGATTGGCTAGTAGTGGCTGCTGGGTTAGGTTCATCTGGGGTGATTAAGATGCTCCAACCACCAAACCAGCAAGTTAGTCAAGATCTGCCTCTGACTCTCAAACCAGTACTGGGACAAGCATTAAAATTGCGGCTGCCCCAGCCCATGGGATATGAAGATTTTCAGCCAGTGATTACTCGTGATGATGTTCATATTTTGCCAGTGGGTAAGCAAGACTACTGGGTGGGGCAAACGGTTGAGTTTCCCGATGATGCAGGTAATGTGGAAGCACAACCAGGGTTACTGGAGCAGGTCAGACAGAATGCGATCGCATATTGCCCTCCTCTAGCCACAGCAGAGATTATCAACACATGGTACGGGTTACGCCCTCGTCCAGAAGGACGACCTGCCCCTGTCATTGATCAACTGCCTGGCTACAATAATGTTTGGCTAGCAACAGGTCATTATCGCAATGGTGTACTCCTCGCTCCGGCTACAGCACAACTAATTCTGAAAGAAGTAATT
>NZ_JAAHHS010000428.1 GCF_010692395.1 Moorena sp. SIO3H5 | reverse complement strand
TGCCCCTTTAGAAGAAAAAGGTGTGGCGGCTTATGCTGAGCTAGAAAAGAAAAGTATTGACTACGCTTTGATGGAAAAAACACAGCTAGCTTATGTTTTACCAGCCTCCTTTGGTTGGGATGATTTGGGAGATTGGAATGCCTTAGAACGCCTGCATAATAGCGATGGTAAAAATGTGGCTATGGCTAATCATGTGGAACTGGATACTGAAGGAGCAATTGTCTACTCTAGTAGTGACGATGAAGTGATTGTTACTATTGGTTTAGACGATGTGCTAGTGGTACGCGATCGCAATGCTACGTTAATTGCAAAAAAAGACCGTACCCAGGACATAAAAAAAGCTATAAAACTTATACAAAATAATTCCAAACTTCAAGATTTTTTGTAATTAATTACTCCTAAAATTCCTAGGTTTAACCCCATTATAATTACGATTAACGTCAGAGTTAGCCAGAATATATAGTTCAGCCTTTTATCATTATTTATGAGTCAGTGGTGCTCTTAATTTCCTGACTAATTTATTTAATCTTAAGTATAAAAAACTATAGATAAAACATAGACAAAGTTAGGCAATATTCAATGAAGTGTATAAACAGGGAACAGGGAACAGGGAACAGGTAACAGGGAACAGGTAACAGGGAACAGGGAACAGGTAACATATAACCGAAAAATTATGGATTTTTCGGCAATAGTTAACAGATAATATAAATACCTAACAAACTATAACCAATAATATATTAAACTAATATCAATGTAATCAATAAAGCTAAGTATATAAACTTATTTTTTTATGTTTTGGGGCTTGGGGTTTGGGGTTTGGGGCTGCATGGGTGACTAAATTTTATGTATGCTTATTTAAAAACAACTTAGGTGTTTTGACTAGCGGAAGGTCTCTGGCTAGATTACTAACGCCTTTTTTAAAGAAATAAGGTTATCCCACTGTCAATCCTTAGCCATACACCGTTTTTTTTATTTATTAATGATTAATAGAAATGATTAATAGATAGTAAGCCAGAGAATGCGATTACAAATCCGTTGGAACACAAGTAATCCTGACCATTAAGTAATCTTGAAAAAAACGGAGATAATGCTTTGGTAGCGTGGCAGACTGGAAAACCTCTCGGGCTGTTAACTTTACCCCAATCATAAGCTAAGGTCAAACCAGAATAAATTTATCGTACTTGAGGCAACTTCCTGATACTAGAGCATCGGCTCAGTAATAGAATTTAACCGATTAACCCGATATCGTGTGCAAAAGCGGGTCTACCATCTCCCAGTCTCCCCATCTCCCCATCCCCATCTCCCAATGAAGCGAAGCTTCATCGCCTTTGGCGCGGCTGAGGCCTCAGCCGCGCCAAAGGCCTCAGCCCCTATTCACAATTGAAATGTGTGGCAGATTATTTTAGGGGTTGTGTGATGAAGCTTCGCTTCCGCTAAAAGCGAACAAGCTTCGCTTCTGCTAAAAGCGAACGCATCTAGTCACTTTTCTCCCTGTAACAGAAAATTGCCAATATGAGGATACTGTGAAGCCATTGCCCACTATAATAAAGTCTTGTTAAAGAGCAACTCCTATAAAAAATGGCAATTTGAGGCTCAATCCTGATTTAGATATGCAAACCGGGAATATTCCTTTGCTAAACCCAATAGCAAGCCATTATCCTGCCATTGGTTGCTAAATTGAGCAAGAGAAGTAGTTCTGCTAAGACTAAAAATCAACTGTAAAATCTATGCCAACTTTTCGTTATATATTAGCTGTAGGTGTGGGGACGGCAATTGCCTTGAGCGGCATGGAATCCGGAGCCTCAGAAGATTTATCATCAGTTACTAAGCCGACTAATAACTCAGTAGCTACACCTAACCAAGAATCCTTAACAGAAGCAGCCCCAAACCCAGAGGGAGGGGAGCTAGTGGTAGAAGTCATCAATAACACTAACCCAGCTCCCAAGCAACCAAACCAGGAGCAGTCTATTCCCTCTGTAGATTCCTCACCTTCAGAAACAGAATTAGTCCAAGAAGAATTAGTCCAAGAAATAATTGATAAAACCACCCTGCCTAGTGATCAGGCAAAGCAGGAGGAGTCGATTCCTGCTGTGGCTGAGCTAGCAGCGCCATTCGCCGAAGGCGACGCTTCGCGAACGCAATCCGTAGACGTTGGTGAGGTAATGGTGGTTGAATCTGCCACAGAGGAAAACCCTGAGTTAATGTCACAAACCTCTGGAAGCTCACCAACCCCTGGAACCTCAGCGCCAGAGTTTCTTGATCCTGACCCGAATCCTTTATCATTTCCTACCCAAAGCCAAGAAGTCCAGATCGATATTACACAGCCAATTACCCTACAACAAACTATAGAACTGGCAAAGCGTAATAATCAGGAATTACAGCAAGCACAACTTACCTTGGAACGTAATCAGTTCGTTCTCCAAGAAGCCTTAACCGCTTGGTATCCCAATTTGTCAACAACTGCGCAAATCCAATATGCACAGAGTGCATTAGGAGAGGCAGCTGCTGAGGATGCTCGTGCAACTGAAGCTCAACAGGCTGCACCACCAGAATTTCGTACTCCAGATCCTGTACCGACAGCATTTTTCAATGCAGCCCTACGGTTAGATTATAACTTATACACTGGTGGGCAACGACCAGCACAAGTCCGGCTAGCTGAGGAACAACTAAATTTGCAGCAGCTGGAGGTAGAACGCCTTTCTGAAGAGATCAGACTTCAGGTCACCCTTGCCTATTACAATTTACAAGAGAATGATGCTCTAGTTGAGATTTCCCAAGCGGCAGTCACCGAGTCCGCTCAGATTTTACGGGATACAGAGTTACTGGAACAAGCTGGCTTAGGAACCCGATTTGAGGTCTTGCAACAGCAGGTTGAGCTAGCCAATGACTCTCAAGGGTTGACCAACGCTCTGAGTAACCAGCGTATTGCCCGACGTCAGCTGGCGGAGTTATTAAACTTATCTCAATCAGCAGAAATTACTGCAGCAGATCCCATTGAAATTGCTGGAAGTTGGGATTTATCTCTAGAACAGAGCGTGATATTGTCTTATAAAAACCGATCTGAGTTAGAACAGCAACTGGTACAACGAAAGATCAACAAGGAACAGCGCAGCATTGCCCTGGCGGCGGTCAGGCCTCAGGTGAGTGTATTTGGTCAAATCGACCTAGCTGATAACTTAGATGATGTTGTGGGTTTTGGTGATGGTTATTCGGTAGGGGCAACATTCCAGTGGAATTTTTTTGATGGCGGAGCAGCGGTTGCCAGAGCAAAGCAGGAAGATATTGATGTTGCTTTAGCTGAAAGCAGTTTTGCGAACCAACGGGATCAAATACGCTTTGAGATCGAGCAAGCTTATTCTCAATTAAACTCCAATGAAGAGAGTATTGAAACCGCATCCTTTGCCCTAGAAGTAGCAGAAGAGAGTCTCCGGCTAGCTCGGTTACGATTTCAGGCAGGGGTTGGTACCCAAACCGACGTAATTAACCAGCAAACAGCCCTAACGCGGGCTAGGATTAACCAACTTAACGCAATTCTGAACTACAACCGCGCTCTGGCCAACTTGCAACGGGCAGTGAGTAATCTCCCAGACAGTAAAGTTAGTGATAATCCTTAGTATTCCATCAAAACTGAATTAAGGGGTAAACTATACTTGTCACGATTAGGCACTAGGTATTAGACCCTAAGTATTAGATCTTAGGTATTAGGTACTAGGTATTAGACCCTAGGTATTAGGTACTAGGTATTAGACCCTAGGTATTAGACACTAGGTATTAGGCGTTAAGGACTAACTTCTAATATCTAATACGATTAACCTTGCCCTAACTCGCAAAACTAAATTGACAGAATACCTGCTCTGCTTTAGAGTTAATGGTTTATGGCAAACTTAGCCATGAACCATTGACCAGGGATGCTGATTTTTTAACATTCCTTAATAAAATAGAAATACTATCAGAAAATAAGATCAGACTTGGGACAAATCATGGCTAATATCAAATTTGTCAAGGAAGACCAAGAAGTCATTGCTGCCAATGGAGCGAACTTACGAGAGAAAATGCTGCAAAATCGCATAGATCTCTACACGTTTCGGGGCAAGCTGGTGAATTGTGGCGGTTATGGTCAATGTGGTACCTGTATTGTGGAAATTGTGGCAGGGATAGAAAATCTATCCCCTAGAACTGAGGTAGAAAATCGGAAACTAAAGAAAAAGCCTGATAATTACCGATTGGCCTGTCAAGTCTTGGTGAATGGACCTGTGAGTGTTAAAACTAAACCAAGCCTGAAGAGCAAATCCCCATCTGCTGCCATCTAACCATAGCAAAGGATTTTAAGGGCTAGCTGGCGAGGGCTTGTCAGCTGAATTCCCCCTCCTGCCAGGCTTCTATTTCCATGTTCTATTTCGATTCGCCGAAGGCGACGCTTCGCGAACAGCCTTGTTAATGGTATTCTATAGCTGGTGGGTTAAAAACGATTTAGAGGAACTAATAATCATGCAAGTTAACGATCTAGGTTTTGTTGCCAGCATTTTGTTTGTGCTGGTTCCTGCGGTTTTCCTGCTAATTCTTTATATCCAAACCGCGAGTCGTGAAGGCTCAGGAAACTAGTTAACTGATCTGGTGATAATCCCCACGCCTGTACCAAAAGCCCAAGCATTGCTCCTTTCTTGATGCAGTCGCTCATGGGGGAAACCCCCAAGACCGCGCTGCATCGCTAGCCAAAGGTCAGCGTGGGATTCTTACCAGGATGAAAGTGCAAGGAATTTTTTCTATAACGTTTTCTGATTTTGTCTAATTAATTAGACTTGACACTCCCCGGTCGCGCATACGCGGGGATTCTTGGCCGTTGGCCACGCTCCGCGAACGCTCAACGACCCGACTTGCTGAACCTGGTCGGAACCAAGAACAGTAGAGGTCAGATCTCCCGAAGAGTTCGGATTAATAATCCAGGTTCCGGTGTGCCCCACCGTACCCAAGGCTTTTTTTAGGATGTTTACTGCGGCGTTGTGGTCTCGGTCTAATTTACAACCACACTTGCAGATGTGAGTTCTAGTCGATAGTGATTTCTTGACGACCTCGCCGCATTCTGAGCAATTCTGACTTGTATAGGCAGGATTTACTGCAACCGTAACCCTGCCAAATTTAGTTCCAAAATGCTCTAACCATTTCCTAAATTGATACCAACCTGCATCATTAATAGACTTAGCCAGACAATGATTCTTAACCAGATTCTTTACTCTCAAATCTTCGTAGGCGACCAAGTCGTTAGACCGGATTACGCAACGTGCCAGTCTCTTGGCATGTTCTTCACGTTGCCTACTTATTTTGAGGTGTTGTCTGCCTAGTCTATTGATAGCTTTTTTGCGGTTAGATGAGCCTTTCTTCCTCCGATAAACTCGGCGTTGATAAAATTTTAAACGCTTTTCTCCTGTTCTGTAGAACCGGGGATTGAGTTCAGTATTGCCGTCGGAATCAGTGTAGAAATCCTTCAAGCCTACATCTAGCCCGACAGTGTTCCCTGTGGGTTTCAGTTCTAAGGCCGTAGGCCACGCTTCGCGAACGTTAATATCAACTGAAACACAAAACTGTACATAGTAGCCATCAGCCCGATGTACTATCCGAACCCGCTTGAAAAGCTTCTTATCAAAGCGCCACAAGTCCCAGGTACCTTTTAGTTTAAGCTTTCCAATCCCTTTCTTGTCAGTGAAAGTGATTGACTTTTTATCAGGTGATAATTTCCAGCCACTTTGCTTGTACTCTACTGACCTGCCACGTTTTTGGAACTTAGGAAAACCTTTCTTTCCAGATACCTCCTTTTTGCAGTTGTCGAAAAACCGAGAAATTGATGACCATGCCCGTTCAGAACTAGATTGACGAGCGGTGGAATTTAACTCATTAGCAAACGGAAACTGATGGGCTAATACTTTACTGTATTTGGACAAATCGTATTTATTGATGCCCTTGTTGTCCATCCAGTAGCGGATACAACTATTTCTGATAAATCTAGCCGTCCTGATTGCCTCATCAATAGCCTGATATTGTGGCTTTTTACCGTATGCTTTAAATTCCAGAATGATCACCAGCTTCGACCTCAACTGCTTTACTTTATTCTACCAACAATAGCGAAAAATTACGGAACTTTTCTAAATATTTTTTCACGGCGGCTAAAGCCACCATCTCGCTTTCATCCCGGAGACGAAACCTTAAAATAAGGCAGCCTTAATCATAAATTTTTAACCCTTTTACCCATAGCCGACCAACCATAAAGGCTGCCTTAT
>NZ_JAAHHS010000427.1 GCF_010692395.1 Moorena sp. SIO3H5 | reverse complement strand
TCAAACAGGGAGTCAATATGACCTTTTATAGGAATTTTCAACAACATCTCTCCGTCCGGTGAGATGATTGTCCCGCCCAAAACCTCATCTTTGCCATCTCCGTCGAGATCCGCCACCCGTGCGCCATTGTGGGCATTGGCAAGGAAATCATCTCGGGTCCACAGAGGTTGGGGGTTTTTTCCTTTTAGGAGGTCGTCCAAAGCGTAGGCTGCTAGATAACGACCCATACGGTATCCTTCAGCATTCGTGGTCTGAAGTAGTAAATCGCGATCGCCTTTGCCCCGGAAATTGGCTACTACTAGGTGCTCCCAACCCTCTGTACCTTCTGGAAATGGGAGTTTTATAGTTTGCTTAGTCTCTCCATTTACCCCCTCAACAATATGGAGGGTATTGTCCTTGGTTAAAAACAGAACTTCTGTCTTTTGATCTCCATCTACATCAGCTGCTTGGACACCTGGTCCATGAGTTCCCGGTAGTCCGTTTTGCTCCGACTTCCCTACCACTTGAATGTTGATCTGCTTTGCCCAGAGCTTTTTTCCAGAATGATCGTGAACTGCAATATAATCTGACTTAGTGATGATAAAATCTTGTTGGCCGTCATCGTTAATATCTGCGGTAATCAGCCCACCAATACGCCTGTCTGGAGCTGGTCCACCTACAGGAATGACTAGGGGTTCAATTTGAGAATAAGATAAATCATTAGCCTGAGTCCTTGATTTTTCCGTGCTGGACTGACTCACACATCCTAAGTTTATCAAACTTAAAAATAACAATAATAAAGATATAGAAAATTCTGGTTTTTTATGGCTATATTGGCACCAAAAACTAGGCTTTTTTATAGTTTCTATATGTTTGTTTAAATTCGCTAATATATGCAACATTTTTATTCATATATATTTTCTAAATGATAACCTTAATCAACAGTATTGGTAATATTTTTATAATCGCTTAATCCTCAAACGCATCAATCCTTGAATAGTCCTAATCCCTTGCTAATCTTTCCCAATATCATCTGATCTGCTTCTTCTAGACCCATCGGTAATAGCAGTCCAAAATAGCATAAAAAAATCACTAATGCTGTGAACAATGCTGACAACACGAAATGCATAGGTTCGAGCCAGTTTTGCACAACCAAACCAATCAAAGCAGCTGTAGTGCCAGCTACTATAATTTTTAAATATGTCCAATTATACAAGGGAATCCCTACCCCTAAAGCGCGCTTTACTAGAGCTGCACGCAACATGCTAATCCCTGTAATGCTAACCCCTGTTGCTACTGCTGCTCCCATAACTCCCCATCGGGGAATCAACAAAATATTCAATGCTATATTTGTGATTGCTAGACCAATATCTGCAAAAAGCTTGAGATATTGATGACCTGACATAGCTAGCATATGATTAGATAATCCTCCCACACCGGCTCTTGACAGTTGCCCCATACCTAAAATGACTAAGGGCAACCATCCAGTTTCAAATTCTGCCCCGAAAATACTCAAAATGTTTTTGCCAGCAACTCCAACAATTAAAAACAGAGGTAATGTCAAGGAGAAGCTCCAGCGACTACTGGTTTGGAAAACTTTGCCCATTTCTTCAAACTCGCCCTTGCTGTAAAGACTGGCAATCATCGGAGCAAAAACTGTAACCAAGGAGCCAGCAATGATATTCATCAAGAGCGATGTCTGTGAAGCTGCTCGATAAACACCCACCTCTGATGCTGACCGAAAATACCCCAGCATCAATACATCTGTCCAGAGTAGGATGAGCCACGCAAAAGTTCCAAAGCCTAAGGGAAGGGAAAATGTAATTAGTTGCTTGCTCTCAAAGATCGGTTTGAGACTTATTCTAGCTATTCCAGGAAAGATACTGCCAATGAAGTAAACAGTGGCTGCTAATGCTAAAGCCAGAGCAACTAGCCAAGCCAAAGCGGCTCCCTGAAGTCCAAAGCCGATGGTACAGAGTACTATAGCCAGTAGTAAGTTAATGAACGGTAGTAGTAGCTCCCAGATATAAACTTTGTATTGTGTAATCTGAAATCCGGTAGTAGCAAAGGCTCCCACATTGGTAGCAGCTCCCAAAGGCAGAGCTATGGCAAAGATCCGGAGTGCAGGAGCTAGCTCTGGTTTACCAAATAAACCTTGGGCAATAGGATCTGAGGTAAAAAACAGAGCACTACCAAAAACGATACCACTCAAAAAAGGTAGCCCAATTGCCTGTAGTAAAACTCCCTTGAGCCGATTTGTTTCACCAGAACCATAGTAGATTGAGACATAGCGCACAACACCACTGTCTAGCCCCATCCTTGAAAATAGCTCTCCAAAGTGATAAATGGTAATTCCTAAGGTGTAAAGCCCAAAAGACTCTGCGCCAAGTAGCCAGGCAAGAACTACTTGGGTAAAGTATTTGAAAGCAGTGCTTATTAGTTTACCTATAAAAGAAACTCCAGCTCCTTTTACCAGCTTTTTGGAGGTGGCATCAGACAGTTCCACTAGGTGATTACTCCATTTATGTTAGTTCTATTAGCGACTTATCTGAGCGAATTAATTTTGCCGATTGCCGATTAATTAAAGTCTTTTTTTTCATATTATTAATTAATTATTTTAATCTATGTAATGATTGATAAACTAGATGACGATTTGGATTATGCATTGCTCTCAAGAATTTCCTTATTCTGAGCTGAGCCTCAAACTTAATTTGCCTCGTAATAAGAGTCATCATGTCTGGTCTAAGAAACTTGTTAAGATATCGCAGTAGATAATCTTCTATAAAAAAGACTATCATTTCCTTTAGTTTTATATGAGTTTTTCCATAAGTTTCTAGAGAATATCCGCAACCAGTTAGAGCCTCTCCTGCTATGGATTCAAATATTTCAATTTCTCGGGGTTTAAATTTGCTTTTAAAAACACCAATTTTTTGAGATGATATAGATGTGTTCAAAGAACCATGAAGAGTAGCCGCTTTAACATAATGCTGTTTTCTACCTGTATCAGGGATATCCTGAACAACCTCACTATAATCTTCCCCAAGAAATTGAAATATTTTTGACAGTTCTTCTTTGGGATTTTTAACTAGATTTTCATAATAAACTTCTATAACATCATTATAGTTAATAGTCTTCTTGAATTCTTGGAATGATATAATATATTTTTTCCAGCGATGGGCTATACCATAGATACTCTTTGGTCCAATCAAAACCCTACTCAATGACTCAGCGACATCCCTACCATCACGGATAATATGGATGATTTTTGATTCGGGAAATAGTGCCTTGATATTTTTCAAGTACATGGCATGTTGCGGCGTTTTCTCTCCCCATTTACTTTTACCTTCCCGTTCCGCATAAAGCTCAAAAAGCCTTGATATAACACCCTTTACAGATCGTTCATTAAGTTTGCTACAAAAAGCTGATACTGATATTTTTAAACCCCACAGCTTGATTTGTTCATCGTTTAAAATGTCCTTAACAAACAGTATTAAGTTAGAATTTTGTCGAAGATCTCCATAATCGTCAAAACTTTCGGAAAAGCGCGGAAATATATGACTTTCTGGAGGTATACAAATATCCGGATGTGCATCCATCAGCACCTGTAGCAAAGTTGTGCCCGAACGCGGACAACCTACGATAAAAAATGGTGTTTTTGTTGAGGTTTCTTTCATTTTTTATCTCCTCTTTGCATAAGAGCGGAAATTGAAATTGGGGTTTGCACCAATAGGTACAGCACTCTGTTGAGTCAACCAATAATACCATCCTTGGAGATCCTCAAGTTGATTACTCGGCAGACTCAGGCTTTCGTGAACTACGCACCTGTGCTGGAACTCCCATCGCGATCGCGTACGGTGGAATGTCTTTGGTTACTACTGCACCCGCACCGACTATTGCACCTGTACCAATAGTTACCCCATCTAAAACAATTACATGTGCTCCTAGCCAGACATCATCACCGATGTGTACACCACCCTTAGTTGCTAGTGGTTGTTGGACAATCGGGATGTCAGTACGATCAAATTGGTGACTAACACCACCTAAATAGCAACGACCAGCGAAAATGCAGTGCTGACCAATATGGACTTTGGTAGTCGAGTCAATGCGGCACTCTGCACCAATATTGGCATGGGCACTGATAAAAATAGAGCCAGCACGGGTCTTGAGTTGAGCCGAGCGACCAATTTGCACACCATCACCAATCTCAATGCGCTCATCTTCAAAACCGCGTACGGACAGCACTGCATAGTCATCGAGTACCACATTGCTACCCAGGTGAATACGACCCGGTCCACGCAAGGTGAGGTGATGACCGAAGATTGCATTCTTCCCCACACTACCGAATAACTGCGGATAGAAAATGCGCCGCAGCCCTAGACCAAGAGCACCAGGGAGTTGACCTACCAGCACCGTCAGCAGTTCATATTGTAAAAGTCGCCCCCAACTACGATCACCTAAGACTAAATCCTGATACTTTTTTATAAACGAGCTTTTACTATCAGCTGAGACAGCGCTGAAGCGAAACTGTTCATGTTTACTAGTCATCACCATTTTCTCCGTATTTGTTCGTCACTTCCATCGGTACTCCCTCACGGATGGGGCTACCGTCACTGACGAACGGATAAAGTAGACTACCAATTCCAGCATGGAACAGGGTCTTTGCTCTCAACAGCAATGCCGTTGAAAATGCTAGTGCAGGGGTAGCACCTACCAACCCAAGAGTGAAGCTGTAGGCAAACTCCATCAAACCAATACCTCCAATCGAGATTGGTAAGTTCATGATAAAGAGGATCACTGGCACTGCTACGAGCATGCTGACAAAATCGATCTTGGAGCCGAAGGCAAGTGCACTAACCCAGACATTCATGACCGCTAAGAAGTAGAAGATTAGAGAATTAATTAGAGCCCCCCAGATTGCCCCTGGGTCACTCTGATAGGCCAGCACTGCTTGCCGAAATTTCTCAATCTTGGCGAAGAGTTTCTGCAGCAAGGGTACACGCTTTGCCAATAGTTTATGGGTCAACCGGAACGGTCGTTCGTCAATAATCAACCAGCAGATCAATGCTATACCTATTGACCCGATGGCAAGGCCAATAGTCAACCAGGGCAGGTTGAACAGGTGCAGGTTGACCACTACTGCCACCATTGCTAACAAGACCAGGGTGGCCAAACCAGTAAAACGTTCCACAAAGACTGAGGCTACAGCATCGGCGTAGCGTCCTGTGTAGCGCCCTAGTAGATGCATGCGAACCACATCGCCCCCAATGCTGCTTGGCAGCACCAGATTGAAGAATTGACCAACCATATAGTAAGCAAACAGTCGCCAAAGATTAACTGGCAAGGCACGAGAGCGCGAAAGCATGTACCACTTGAAGGCACTAGATAGATTAAGCAACAGCCCAAACCCAATCGATGCCAGCAAAAATCCTGGTTTGACATGAGCGAAGGTGTCTAACAAATCCCGCCGTCCGTCAGCGCTAAACAGCCCTGCCTTGTGAAGAACATATACTAATAGTGCGGTTGTGCCAGCAATGCGGACAAAACGTAGTGTTGAGTTTTTCGGCATTCCAAGAGCTTGTTAAAGATTTTTCATTGGTAATTGGTAATTGATAATTAGTAATTGATAATTAGTAATTGATAATTGGTAATTGGTTTACTATCTACTATTACCAGATTGAGGTTTTGGAGTTTTGCTCATCGATACTGATCATTAGAGTTACCTTACTTACTTGATGTAAATTATTTATTGGGTATCCAAGACAGGGTCTTGTTTTTGCCTTTTTTTTGCTTGTTTGCGTAAGCGCCGTGCCGCCTTGAAGGCTTTGTAGCGCATTTTTACTGCTGTAAACACTTCCCCGAACCGTGAGAAAAAGATGGCCAGCATCAACTGGCGCATCCATTTGCGCTTAGAGAAAATAAAGGTAGCCTGACGCAAACCCTCGTGACGGTGGTCTTCTTTAGTTGGTGGGGAAATCGGTAAATGGTACTGGGGTGCAGATAGTCCCTGGGCTTCACGCCACTGGATACGCACGAAGGGAGAGACACGTTTGTCACGGTAGAGGTGATCACAACTGGCTTCCACTTCCTGCTTACCTAAAGGCATAGCGGTAATATAGCCCAATTCACGCATCTGTTGTAGAACCTTTTGACCACGTTCTGTTCGACACATGACCATGCTTGTACCTTCCGGGTGTAGGTACTCGCCATCCTCACCGCGCACCCAAAAGTCGGAAACTGAAATATCGGCAAACTCAGCACTATAGTCAGGACACATCAGACAACGCTGGGGTGTATAGAGATA
>NZ_JAAHHS010000426.1 GCF_010692395.1 Moorena sp. SIO3H5 | reverse complement strand
AGGCCTTGGCCTTTGGCCACAAACATTAAGCCTATGCCAAAAAGCTGTTCGGTGTAGCGTGGGCATTCTGATTAATCTCAAACTATTAAATTCTCCCGTTGGAGGTTTATTTTAAGCTGATTGCTGATAGCTGAGTGCTGATAGCTGAATACTTAGGATCAGTAATCATCGGTTCCATAAACAGTTTTGCCATCAGGCATCACAGCAAATTGTAAATCAGCGCCTTTTAGATTAGTGCCCTTTAATACTGCATCTTGCAAATTGGCGTAACGCAAATTGGCTTTATAAAGGTTAGCACCAGTGAGATTAGTCTCCCTCAAAATTGCACCATAAATACTAGCATGACTCAAGTCAGCATCCTCCATATTAGCACCAGTCAAGTCAGCTTCTCGAAGCTCAGTACGATTAAGAATAGCAGCACTTAAATTAGCATTAGCCAATCGGATATTGAGGAGATTAGCATCACTGAGATCAGCACCTTTCAAGTTAGTATCTTTAAAATCAGCACCATCTAAGTCAGCAGACGTTAACTTGGCGTTTTCTAAACGAGCACCAATTAGTTTGGCATCTTTGAGTTTAGCATTTTCTAGGTTACTATCGGATAAGTTAGCTTGGCTAAAGTCAGCTCTGCTAAAGTCAACTCCACTTAAGTCAAGTCCACTCAAATCAAAACCGATGAGATCACACTCTACACAGGTCTTGGTTTTTAACATTAACTCAAGCAATTTTGTTTTGGCTTGTTGATGTTGAATGCTCTTACTAGAGTTATCATTAGTTTTTAGGGATATGCTGATCTGTTGCGCAGATGATAGATGCAGAGCAATTGGTATCGTTACCGCTAAGATTGCAGCAATGATTAAAGGTAGTTTAATTTTCATAAGCAAAAGCTTGCCCAGATTGACCTGAGAGTAGCCCTCTACTTAGAGAGATACAATAAATTATTCGCTCCTACCGGAATAAAAGTTT
The DNA here is from genome assembly GCF_010692395.1 of Moorena sp. SIO3H5. Lineage (GTDB taxonomy): Bacteria > Cyanobacteriota > Cyanobacteriia > Cyanobacteriales > Coleofasciculaceae > Moorena. Next base: position 5,321 of record NZ_JAAHHS010000426.1, on the reverse strand, counting down.
AAACTTTTGTATATAGCAATAGCAGCTGTTGGCTGTAGTAAGAGGAGAGGCTTTGCCAGAACGGACCGATAATAGAGCTAGTTTGCAGTTTGCTTGCCCTCACCCTCTGCTCCCTGGTTAAACTATAGGGTGTAGCCTAGAAAAAAAATAGTTACTTAAAAAATTTCTCTGATCATAGCATGACATGGCACGAGAGCGTAAAAATTGGAATCAGGCTATGCTGCTAAAAGCTGCCATCATAGATGACAGCGTGGCCAACTAGATGGCAGTTAGATTAAATCTTAAAAGTTACCCACCAAAGCGCGGAATTTAAGGATTAAGGAAGTTCCATTATGTTAGTTTGTCCCCAGTGTCAGTTCGAGAACCCAAATGCCAACAAGTTTTGTCAACGATGTGGAACTTCCCTAACCGATAAAAGTTGTCATAAATGCGCTACCCAAGTTCCCTTAAATGCTGAAACTTGTCACAACTGCGGTGCCTTCACAGGAACGGTTTGGAGGGCTATTATTTCTAAGCAGCAAAATTCGCTAACCTCCCCCCAGAATTCTCCTCAAACCTCGGTTGAGGTGTCAGACTCCTCAGCTAATCAGGCTACCCCAGTAGCGGTGTCACAACCACAGTCTGATCAGACCGAGAGTGAACTAAGCCAGCCAGAATCATCCCTAGAAACAACACAAGATTGGCTAACTAAATCGGATACTATACTAACAGAGTCAGGGGATGATGCCACCTTGTCCCAAGCATCAACACTGTTGGCTGATGAAGCATCGATAAACAACAGCAGTGGCTCAGATCAAGTGGAACTAGAATCTGGGGAGGAGCCATTACTAGAGATTACGCCCATACAGGAGAAACCTCAATCTACTGAAGCTTCGACCTGGTCAATTCCTAATCTCGAAAACCCAACTTCTCAGACAGCAACAATTGTCTATCTAGACCAGGGTAAGCGTTACAAAGTACTAGAACCTGAGAAACTCAGATATAAGATAGAGGAAAGTAAGACAACAGATAATAGTATCTTTGTAACAGTTTTGGACTGCCAACCGTTACAAAAGTCTCCCCTAGAAGCCCTGATTAATCAAACAATATTGTCTCCAGAGAAATTTGATCTATCGACAAATCTAGAGCAGCCACAACCTTCCTCGAAAGAAAACTTAGACGTTTGGAAAGTCCTAGATATCCCACAGAGTGCTAAACCCTATTTGGCTCTTAAGGACTTATGTTACCCTGGCGTGCCAGAAATTCATGATGTTTGGCAGCAAAATGGTAAGGTGATAATCCTGCTAGAAAACCGTTCAGAATGGCAGTTACTGAGTAATTTGTGGGGTTCTGAAGAGTTTTCTAAACTGCAAATTTTATACTGGCTCGATGAAATGGCAAAGCTTTGGCAAGCTCTAGAGCCTTGGCATTGTCGTCAGAGTTTGTTGGAACTGACGAATATCCGGGTGGATGAAGACCAAGCACTAGGTTTGGAGGGTCTCTATCTCGAAAAGGAGGAAAATCCCCTAACCCTAGAGGATTTGGGACAACTGTGGCAACGATTATTTAACCAGTCCCAGCGAACCCAATTTACTTCCTTGTCAACGGTTGTCCGGCAGTTGTGTACTAAAGAAATTGAAACTATTGAGGAATTGCGATCGCATCTGCAAGCCATTGCCCACGAACAAGAATCTGACCTATATGACGGTATGGAATTAACTGAGGCTGTACTCTCAGAAATTGCAAGGGCAGACACTGAACCTCCTGATAGCGAAGAATTATTGTCTGATCTATCTGCAAAAGAGCAACAAGGGGATGAAATGCCAACGGTACTGTTGCCAATGAGCTTGCAAAGTCTTGATGATCTCGGTATTACAGACATTGGTCATCAAAGAGATCATAATGAGGATTGTTTTGGCATCCAGACTCAACTCAAAAAGCAGGAAAATCCTATTGGTCGAAGTATACAAGCTCGTGGTTTATATATTCTTTGCGATGGTATGGGAGGGCATGCGGCTGGGGAAGTAGCCAGTTCTATGGCAGTAGAGGTACTCCAGAATTACTTTAAAGAAAATTGGCAAGACCAGTTTCCCACAGAAGATAGTCTCAGGAAATCCGTTTATGTAACAAATCAAGCGATTTTCGATATCAACCAACAAAATGCTCGCTCTGGCAGTGGTCGAATGGGTACGACTCTAGTCATGATGTTGATTGAAAATACGAAGGTAGGGATTGTCCATGTCGGAGATAGTCGGGTCTATCGACTAACTCGGAAACGAGGCTTAGAGCAAATCACTATAGACCACGAGGTCGGTCAACGAGAAATCCAGCAGGGAGTAGATCCAGAGCTCGCTTACTCTCGCCCTGATGCCTATCAACTAACTCAAGCCCTTGGACCGCGTAGTGAGCAATTCCTAAATCCCGATGTGCAATTCATAGATATCGCAGAAGATAGTATATTCTTACTTTGTTCTGATGGTTTGTCAGATAATGACCTGTTGGAAAATCACTGGCAAACTCACTTAGCGCCTTTACTCAGTTCCCGATCTAGCCTCGATCAGGGTCTGGCTAACTTGATTGAGCTGGCAAATGAGCATAATGGTCACGACAACATTACACTAATCCTAGTTCGCGTGAAGGTGCGACCAAACTTGGCTCAACCAACATTAAATATAGGTCATTAGTTAGTCATTAGTTAGTCATTAGTTAGTCATTAGTCATTAGTCATTAGGTTATTAGTTGTTTGTCATTAGTCATTAATCATTACTTGTATGTCATTAGTAGCTGCCAGTATATTCTGGTTAGTCACTTTGGACAAAGGATAAAACCGACAAAGGACAAAACCGACAAAGGACAAAACCGACAAAGGACAAAACCGACAAAGGATAAAACCGACAAAGGATAAAACCGACAAAGGACTTTGGACAAAGGACAACTGACTATGGTCACACTGACCCTCTTAGATCCGTTAAGCCCCACTCCAGTGCAGCAGTGGAGCTTTCAGAGCAAATCTACGATTCGCATTGGTCGTGCTCCTGATAATGATGTGATTGTCGATGACCCGATCGTGTCACGACATCACCTGGAACTCAGGGCTAGTGCTTCCCCATCGGGTCCGATGTGGCAGTTGGTCAATCAGGGTGCCAATGGCACCTTTCTCAATGGTGTCTTGGTTTCCCAGGGGGTGCTGCCGGAAAAGGGTCTGATTCAGCTAGCCCAGAAAGGTCCACTGCTGCAATTCCAAGTTCAAACCCAGCAACTACCTGCCCTAGCACCCAAGCCCTTGGCTGAGACTACTAAGCCATGCCAACACGAAGGCAATGCACCAGGCAATTTGTTCTGTATTCACTGTGGTCAACCCTTGGTGCCAGTCGAGCGAGTCATTCGCAACTACCATGTTTTGCGAACGTTGGGACAGGGGGGAATGGGAACCACTTATCTTGCCTGGGACAAAGTTAACAGCAAGGATGGATACCCACTCCTACTAGTACTCAAGGAAATGAATGCTGACATGGCTCAAATTTCCAAGGCTCAAGAACTGTTTGAACGAGAGGCTCGCACCCTGAAAACTCTGAATCATCCCGGAATTCCCCAGTATTACGACTTTTTCGTGGAAGGGGGTAAAAAATACTTAGCAATGGCTCTGATTCACGGTGAGGATTTAGAAAAACGTGTCTTGAGCACTGGACCAGTCATCTTGCCCCAGGCAGTAGAGTGGATGATTCAGACTTGCGATATCTTAGACTACATCCACGATCGGCAGCCGCCTCTAATCCACCGAGACGTTAAGCCTGCGAATTTGATGGTGCGCCATCGAGATAACCGAATTGTGATGTTGGATTTCGGTGCTGTTAAAGAAATTGGCACCATACCAGGTACACGGATTGGAGCGGAAGGATATAGCGCTCCTGAACAAGACCGAGGTCAGCCTTGCACTCAATCGGATCTTTACGCCATTGGCCCAACTTTAATATTTCTGCTCACCGGGGAAGCACCTCTAAAGTATTATCAAAGGCGTAGTTCAGGATATCGATTTGATGTATCAGGCGTTCCCACTTTTACTCCCCAATTAAGGAAAGTGATTGAGCGGGTTTGTCAACCAAGGGCTTGCGATCGCTACCAAACGGCAAAAGAACTGATGCAGGCTTTGGTTGCTTGTATTTAGGAGTCGGCGTCAATGAATATGAGCAGAAATTTCACGGGTAGAATTTGGCGAACGTAGCGTGATTAGGATGACGGGGATCAGGGAATAAACAAAGGATATACTCATCCTAAGTGCTGGTATTCCTTATCCATGACCAAGCTCCATTGCTTGAAGCCTGGACGCCAAATGGAAGCGAAACAAGTCAGATCAAGTCTGGTTAATTACTTCTAAAAATAGTTGATCCGTGTTGATCGCCTTTTGTAAATTGTCAATTTTCAATTGTCATTTTTCATTCTTACGAAAAAATAATTGCGCGCCTCCTAGGCCGCGAGGGATTGCTCCCAGCCTAGGGTCGCACCTGATGAGATCGATAAGTACTTAACCTTAAATTGGATCAGATCATTCTTCGTCCCAGGCTTCCACAGCTAGTAAGTCACTGATCGGGTCTTGCATGGTAAACCCGAATTCAGTCAGTTCCTGTTTCCAGTAAGACCATTCGTCGCCATAGAGCAGGGCAATTTTCCAAAGGCTGTCACTGGATTTAAGAATTTTGGATTCCGCCAATGAACGCACATGGCGTTGCAACTTCACCATGGGGTGAGTAACTGTTTGAGTCATACTCTAAAATCTCTAAATCAATTCTGTTGTTAGATTGGCTTTTGCGAATACCTGAACTACAATGCTTCCCCTTTGCGGTAATGCGCCGATCTGTAGAGTTTTGTACGGCAAGGAAGCCCCTCTATACTCTTTTAGCGCAATTGGATGCATTTAAGCAAGCCCGATTTGGGTAAATGTACGGGAATCCCTACATAAACGTTCACACTGGACACGTAGTCAGGTTATGATAATAGCTAGAGCCCAAGCAAGTTAGAGGCAATTACAGCAGTTTTTCCATGACCCAACCAGCACACCTTGCCCCCTATGGTTCCTGGAAATCCCCTATTAGCGCTGACATGATTGTTCAAGGCAGCGTTCGGTTGGGCAGCATTGCCCTTGATAAAAAGGATGTTTACTGGATTGAAGGGCGACCGGCAGAAGCTGGACGCAATTTAGTCGTGCGACGCACCCCTGATGGCAAAAGAGTTGATATGACTCCCGAGCCCTTCAATGCTCGGACTCGGGTTAACGAGTATGGTGGTGGTGCAATTGCAGTTAAGGATGGCACAATTTACTTCTCTAATTTTGCTGACCAACGTCA
>NZ_JAAHHS010000425.1 GCF_010692395.1 Moorena sp. SIO3H5 | reverse complement strand
GGTTTCTTCGTGACTGGGGTTTCCGACGTTTGCTCTTCCGAGCAATCCCTGTAGGAATTTTGGGAATTTTGGATCGTAAGTTCCCTACTCCCGTCTTGATGCAGTCGCTCATGGGGGGAACCCCCAAGACCGCGCTGCATCGCTACTCCCTACTCCCTACTCCCTACTCCCTACTCCCTTTGCTATTACATGCTTCCACCTGAGCCTAAGAATAAATGCCTAGATTGCTTAGGGATGAAATTGGAAGGAATGCTGATTCCGCCAAACAAACAAAAACGTAAGTTTTGGCAAAAACCCTCTAAAATCCCGCAGATTAATTTATACCTAACCATTCAATTTAAGCAACAGTGGGAAGAGTTGCTCGAAGGTCGTGTTAAATTTGGACTTAAAGGTGGAGTACTGCGCCTTAATCTCCAACATGGTAATATCCCCTATGAATTCCGTGAGCTTGGTGGTTATCTTCAACTAGCAACAGTAGGTAATCAACAGCCGCCATGGCCTAGTTGTGATCTCAACCAGCGTCCAACAGACTCTAATGGCAACAGGGAAAAAGGGGCAGGTAATGTTACTCCAGAAGCTACTCAATCGCAATCCCACGAGACATTCCAACCAGAATCTCAACCAGAATTCTACGAGACATCCCACCAGACCGATCAAGTTTCCTGGTGCCACATTACTAATCAAGTTTCGGCGGAAAATCCTGCCTGGATTTTTGAAGAACAGAAGGGCAATAGTGTTTTATTTGGTTCCCTGAATCGGGTAAAGCTAGCAACTGTGAATGTCACTGCCTTACCCTGTCGTATCCAAGCAATCTTTGAAGTATCCCAGCGAGATATTTGTGTAACTGAAGTTGAGGGGTTGTGGCCTAATCACCTCTCCCGCAATAAAACCGTTGTGCTGAACAGACTGATTGTGGAACATTTGTTGGTAAGTAAATTTAAGCCCTATCTGTCTCGAGTGGAATTGCAATATGGGTGAGGAAAAATCTCAACCGATTCTGCTAAGCCTGATCAAGCGGGTTTTAGTGGCAGAAACAGACAATCTTGAGCAGTTGACTGCAATGGTTGGGCTGAATCTGGCTGAGCACTTCACTGCAGCTGACTTAAGTTACACTGACCTCAGCCAAGCTAGGTTGATTGAAGCGGATTTCAGAGGAACAGATTTCCGGGGGGCTAACCTCCAAAGTGCCAACTTCTGTAATGCTGACTTGAGGGGGGCTGATTTCAGGAGTGCCAATCTAAGCATGAGCGACTTCAGGAGTGCTAATCTCCAGGGGGTAAGCCTTGGTGGTGCTGACTTGAGGGGGATACGATTAGATGGTGCTAATCTCAGGGATGGTGACCTCAGTCGTGCTGACTTGAGGGGAGCTGACGTCAGGAAAACAGACCTAACTGGTGTTAATCTTAGCGAGGCTAAATTGGGAGGTGCTTACTTCCAGGGGGCTAAACTTAGGGGGGCTAATCTGGGTAGTGCGATTTTAAGCAGAGCTAATCTTCAGGGGGCTAACCTCATCCGTGCCCACCTGGGAGGGGCTGACTTGAGGTGTGTTGATTTATCCCATGCTAACTTAAGCCGTGCGGAGCTTAGTGAAGCTAATCTCAAAGGTGCTAAACTGAGGGGAACTAATCTTAAAGGTGCTGATTTAAGTTTAGCAGATATGACCCAAGTTTGCCTGATTCGTGGTAATTTGAGTTATGTCCATTTGATTCGTGCCAATCTTCGCAAAGCTGAGCTGATTCGTACCGACTTAAGTAATAGTGATCTCAGGGGAGTTGATCTTCAGGGAGCAGACTTGAGTTTGGCATTTCTTAAAAATGCTGACCTTAGGAGTGCTAATCTCAGAGGTGCGAAGATGAATCTTACAGAGTTAGATGGTGCCAATCTGAGAGGGGCTGATTTTAGTCATGCTGACATTAGGGGGGCGAAAGTGAAAGAAGCTCGGTTCGCTAAAAATAGAGGTATTTCTAATCAGATGAGAGGAGTGTTGATGCGGTTAGGGGCAATTTTTGAAGATGATGACCGCGATAGCTCTAGGGTGATTATTCATCGTTAAGTTAGGGAGTATTTTTGGGGAAATTGTATGTAGCGCTGGGGGCAGGGAATCGGGAATCGGGAATCGGGAAAAAGTGATCAAAAAATTATATATAAGTTTTAGCAATTCGTATTAATGCAGTAGCCAGTAGGGTGCGTTAGGCAAAGCTAACGCACCGAGATGATAGCGCACCGACATGATAGCGATCGCATTTTTTTAGGCAACGTTATCCCCTGAGGTACGTAAGGGAATTAGAGGCAGCAGGGGAGACAGGGGAATCAGAGACACATTTGGAGTTTCAGTCTTGGCAGGCTCGGGTGCTTGGGAAGGTTCCTCAAATTGCTCAAAGTTCATTTCGGACACTGGTTGCTGTAACAATTTTTCTAATACAATTTGCGGTGGGATTTCAGCAATATCTTCTTCGAGGATTTTATTCAGCTTAATTTTGTCTTCTATTTCCAGAGTAGTAATTGCTTCAAGAAGAGACTCGAAAGGAATTAGCCTTGTGAAAGCAGCTTGTATCATATTTACCTTCCGGGATTATGTGTATATGATTACTTAGTTTACTATAGTAGTCCCAATTTACATTTCTGGTAACGAGAGTTTATGTTTATTAATATTTAATTACAAATTATCATCTTAACTTATGATATTAACTGTTGACTATTGTATAAAAATATGTTTACTTGATCAAGTAAAGTTTACCACGTACCATTATTGTCAACATATCCTAACATAGTACAAAAATAACCAAAACTGTATTTAAACATACTATCAACCATAAAAAAATACCTTCCACTGGCTTTATATACAGGAATTATATCATATCCGTATAATTACTCAAATAAAAATATCCCGATCTCACGATCTCCCGATCCCCCCATCTCCCGATTAAACGAATGCTTACCTGTTTTATTCAAAACCTGAAAGATCAGCAGTCAGCAGTCAGCAGTCAGCAGTCAGTTTAAAATAAACCTCGTTCCTAGCACAGGCTTTGGCCTTGGCCAAAAGGCCACGCTGTGCGAACGACGCTCTCACTTGACTCAGCATTATTCGAATGCTTACCTCTTTTACTCAAAAGCTGATCACTAATCACTAATCACTTATAGCTGAACGCGCACGCGTGCGCATAGGCTGAACGCGCACGCGTGCGCGTAGCGCATAGGCTGAACGCGCACGCGTGCGCGTAGCGCATAGGCTGAACGCGCACGCGTGCGCGTAGCGCATAGGCTGAACGCGCACGCGTGCGCGTAGCGCATAGGCTGATGGCTCAATGCTTAATGCTTACTTTGGGAGTAAAATCACCAACATCCTTATTACTTCGGTCGGGTGTGATGGAACCAACAGAAGCACAATATCTAATTCTCAATGCGTTGGATACCTTAGGGTTACTAGAAAATACTGTTTATGACCAAGACAATGGCATTTGGTACATCAGCACTGCTAGCCTTCTGCTGCCCTTTGCTATGCTTTTACCAAATGGTGAAATTACCCCGATTACACCTGTAGCGGAATTATGAAGCCCTTAAGTGAATTACAACAACAGCAATATCAACGAATGATAGAACTCTCCACTCTGGCTCGTCAGCGATATCTGGACTCCGGAGGAGATCCAAACCGAGCCTCAGGGAGTCTACACAATGAAAATTACATGACTGCGGAAGAACAGCAGGAATTCTTGATATTAGCTAGGGCACTTTCCGGGATTTATACTAATAATGGTTATGTTTACTGTCAAGGGCGGTCTTGGAAATTACCCGAAGTGTTGAATCACGACTAGAGGGGAGTCTGGGTAAAACCTACCCTTGCTCCCTGCTCCCTGCTCTCTGCTCCCTTCTTCCTTTAATACCACAAATTTCCCTTAATTCTTTTTCTTCCTCTTCACGAGTGACTAGGTAATCATGGAGCCAGTTACAACTCTTTGCCACTAAATCATCTAGATCAAAATTCCATAAAATTACCGTCTTGTCACTACTAGCAGACGCAAGAGTCTTGCCATCATAGCTAAAGACCACGCTTTTGACAGATTTGCTATGTCCAGTGAGGGTGATTAGTTGTTTGCCTTCTCGATTCCACAGTTTCACCGTGTTGTCAAAACTAGCAGAAGCGATAGTTTGGCCGTCTGGACTAAAGGCAACGCTAGTTACAGGTCCGCTATGTCCAGTGAGGGTGTGCAGTTCTTTGCCTTCAAGATTCCACAGTTTCACGGTGCTGTCAAAACTAGCAGAAGCGATAGTCATGCCATCTCGGCTCAAGGCCACGCTATTGACAGGTCCGCTATGTCCAGTGAGGGTGCGCGGTTCTTTGCCTTCTCGATTCCACAGTTTCACGGTGTTGTCAAAACTAGCCGAAGCGATAGTCATGCCATCTTGGCTAAAGGCTACGCTATTGACAGCTGCGGTATGTTCAGTGAGGGTGAGCGGTTCCTTTTGTTCTAGATTCCACAGTTTCACCGTCTTGTCATCACTCCCAGAAGCAATCCTCTGGCCATCTTGGCTAAAGGCCACGCTATTGACAGATTTGCTATGCCCGGTGAGAGTGAGCGGTTCCTTGTCCTTGAGATTCCACAGTTTCACGGTGTTGTCATCACTCCCAGAAGCGATAGTCATGCCATCATAGCTAAAGGCTACGCTATTGACAGCTGCGGTATGTCCAGTGAGGGTGAGCGGTTCCTTTTGTTCTAGATTCCACAGTTTCACCGTCTTGTCATCACTCCCAGAAGCAATCCTCTGGCCATCTTGGCTAAAGGCCACGCTATTGACAGATTTGCTATGCCCGGTGGGAGTGAGCGGTTCCTTTTGTTCTAGATTCCACAGTTTCACCGTCTTGTCACTACTAGCAGTAGCGATAGCCTTACCATCTGGGCTAAAGGCCACGCTAAAGACAGGTCGGGTATGTCCAGTGAGGGTGTGCAGTTCTTTGCCCTCTAAATTCCGCAGTTTCACGGTGTTGTCATCACTAGCAGAAGCGATAGTCATGCCATCTCGGCTAAAGGCCACGCTTTTGACAGCTGCGGTATGTCCGGAGAAGGTTTTTAGGTGTTTGCCTTGCCGATTCCACAGTTTCACGGTGTTGTCAAAACTAGCAGAAGCGATAGTCATGCCATCTCGGCTCAAGGCCACGCTTTGGACAGCTGCGGTATGTCCAGTGAGGGTGATTACTTGTTTGTCTTCAAGATTCCACAGTTTCACGGTGTTGTCCCCACTAGCCGAAGCGATAGTCTGGCCGTCTGGACTAAAGGCAACGCTAAAGACAGATCCGCTATGCCCTTTGAGGGTGATTAGTTGTTTGCCTTGCCGATTCCACAGTTTCACGGTGTTGTCCCCACTAGCCGAAGCGATAGTCTGGCCATCATAGCTAAAGGCGAGGCTAAAGACAGGTGCCCTATGTCCGGAGAAGGTTTTTAGGTTTTTGCCTTGCCGATTCCACAGTTTCACGGTGTTGTCCCCACTAGCCGAAGCGATAGTCTGGCCATCATAGCTAAAGGCGAGGCTAGTGATATCGCTATGTCCGTCTAGGCTATTAAATTCTTTAACTCCATAGAAAGATTGCCGTAAACTAGCGATCGCTTGAATTCTAGTTTCACCTTGTACCCAATTCGCCTTTTGGAGTATTCCTCCTGCCTTTAAACCCTCTTTTAGAGCATCAAAGGGTTGGTTTGAGATCAAAAGATTCTGTGACAGTTGATTGAGGGCTTTAATTTCACTTTCTTGTGCCTTTCTCCCCTGTTTACGAGAGTGCAACCCAAAAGCTGTCGAAACAACTGTCCCCAATACCAACACACCAATAAACGCTCCCGCTACTAACCGGCGGTTACGGGTCATTTGCTTGTGCTTCTGACGGCTTACCTCAATATACTCCTCGGCTAGCCCATTCAACATCCCCAACTTGCCATACTCGTTTAAATACTCCTGGGCTTCTACTAACCTCCCCCCTTGCAACAGTAGACCAGCATCATCAAGCTTCTTTCCCTTCTCCTGCCATTCTTGCGCTGCCGCTTCCAGCTTGCGTTCGATCACCATCGCTTCTGTGTAAGTCTGCTTCCATTCCACCAACCTTGCCCAGTGGCGAATCAAGGCTTCATGAACTACATCCAAAACCACATCCTGGGAATTTTCTTGATGGCTTCTAGTAATCAAACGGTTGTCTGAACTGGCTAAGGTCTCGCTAACACCATTGAGCAGTTCTAAACTGTGGTGAGAATTGACTAACTCCCCCAGGTGTATTC
>NZ_JAAHHS010000424.1 GCF_010692395.1 Moorena sp. SIO3H5 | reverse complement strand
AGCTTAGCTCTTTTTGATTCTCAGCCGGGCTGTGGTCAGTGCAACCAACTAGGAGCAAGATGGGAGCTAGAAACCGAACGATTCTTTTCATAATCTCTTCGTCAGAGCTATGTGATCAAACCAAGCTTAACTGCCCTATCAGCAGGTAAACCAAATTAATTACACATTTCATAAAACTCAAAGCCTTACAATGTAAGGGTTATAGAGATTGCGAGTAGGTAATTAATTTTGCGATCGCTGCTTAATACCCCAGGGCTATTTCTTGCGTCGGAACGCCAACAGCTAGCAGGGGCGAAAGCAATTAAACTTGGTAAGTCCTATTAATTCAAGCTATCAAACACTGGTATGCCATCATTTGAGGATTCTCGCGGTGCAGGTGCTGGAAGTTGAGGGCTAGTGTCAGGAAAACGTTCACCACTAGTCTTGGGTTGGGCTTGTGGTTTGGTAAAAATATATTCCCTGCTGGGAGTAGGTGGTGAGGGTTGAGGGCTACTGCTCCACTGTGGCGCGACAGTATTAGCGATCGCACCATAGGTAAGATAGATGTGACCTAATTGTTTGCCCTGATACATACGTTTGGTAAATCGCCAACCAGGATCAAGAAAGATTTTGAGAAAGCCATTAGCCAAACCTCTGGTGCGCCCAAGCTCAATGTCTGGGGCATTGCGGTCAATGCGGTGAGTACCTACTAATACCAATTCTCCATTGCGCTTAACCACTCTGAGCATATACTCTAGACCGAAGTCTTGACTATCGACGCGCATAGAATAGCCGTTGCTGTCTGTACTGCGCCCACAAATTCCTGTAAAGTCAAAGTCGAGCAGCAGAGGCTCTACTACAACTGGGTTAGTGCCACGTTCACGCCAGCACGCTTGCCAGTTTGCAATCTGCTCGATGACTAGTAATTGATACTGGTTGTAGCCAAAAGGGGCAGCTACCGCAATAAAATTGTTTCCGTTAACTTCGATGTTGTCAAAAGTATTCGCTGCTGCTGGATTGATAGCGCCTAAGGTAAGGCAAGAAGCTGTAGTGATTGCAGTAGCTGCTAGCCAGGGTGATGTGTTCATGGGTTTTACCGTTCCTAAGTCAGACCATTCCCGGTAGACGCTAACACTAAAGAATTTGCTCCTCTAGTGATACAGACAAATTATATCAACTCTGCTTGATGGAGAATATCCTAGGAAAAGAGAAAACCTCAGCGGTCAGTGGTTAGCGGTCAGCCGTCAGTGGTCAGTGGTCAGCCATCAGCCATCAGCCGTCAGCGGTCAGTGGTCAGCCGTCAGCTTGTTTTATTCAAAAGCACCTCAAGTAGCGATGCAGCGCGGTCTTGGGGGTTTCCCCCATGAGCGACTGCATCAAGACAGGGTGGCACAGGCTTCTAGCCTGTGACCCATAACCTGATAGCTGATAGCTGATTACTGACCGCTGATAGCTGTTCGCGTAGCTTGCGCGTAGCGCTTATGCTTACGTTATTCGTTTATTGTCACTTTCACCATTTGAACCGGAGTTTTGGGGCGATCACCCCGAGCAGTAGGGGTGGTTTGAATCTTGTTCACCACATCCATACCCTCAGTCACTTTGCCAAAAACCGGGTGCTTCGAGGGGCCTGGAGAAAACCAATCGAGATAGGAATTGTCTCGTGTATTGATGAAAAACTGACAACTACCGCTATTGGGAGCACCGGTATTTGCCATAGATAACGTACCTGGCTGATTGGAAATTTTGGCATTTTCCGGGTGCTCATCCTGGATGCAGCCATCAGGACCATTGCCAGTACCCGCGCGAGGACTATTGGGATCTTTGCTATGGGGACAGCCAAACTGAATCATGAAGTCATTAATCACCCGGTGAAAATGAAGACCATCGTAGAAACCAGACTTGGCTAGTTCAATGAAATTACCGGCTGTCTCTGGCATCACATCGGTGAACAATTCTACCGTGATTGTGCCTAAAGAGGTTTCTAAGGTTGCGGTTGGGTTTGCCATCTATTTTCTGACTTATATAAACGAGAGTTTAGTTAACACTCAACCAGGATACAGCAGGGAGTCGGGAATCGGGAATCGGGAATCGGGAGGTAAGCTATCAGCTATTAGCTATCAGCTTATGGGAATTAACGAGTTAAGTCACAGGCTGGAAGCCTGTGCCACGGCTGAGTGCTGACTACTGAGCGCTGAGTGCTTATCTAACAATTTCACTAAACGACCTCTTACCAATCCTCTGGGGTGATGGTTTAATGTCAGAAGGAACAGATTGCACCACTCCCCATTTAGTTACTAATTCTTTTAGCAGCATCTCTTGTTGAGTCCGGTATTTGGTAAAGTCTCCCCCTGAATTCATCACAGCAAACCAAACAGTGCCATAGGTTTGAGTTGGTAAGGCTCCGGCTAAGGTACTAACATAATTTAAACTACCGGATTTAACTACTGCTAAGTTAGGCAATGGACGTTCATTTAAAATACCTTGGTCTTGTCCTACGATGGCAAATACATCAGCAACGGTCATGTTGTATTGCTGAAGATAGCGCTCAATGGCGAGAAATACAGCAGTGACAGCCCGAGGAGACATGCGATTTTCTTCACCTAAACCAGACCCATTGATTAAGCTAATTTCTGATGGGGGTACTCCCGCCGCTTCTGCTGCTTTGCGGGCTACCACCTTGGCACCACCAGCGGTATTGGCTAGCATTTCTGCCATTTTATTATTACTGTAGCGATTCATTTTCTTCAGCAGTTCCGCCAGAGGAAAGGAATACTGGCGCACTAGGGGCTGTAGATTGTCAGGGGGTGAAGCTACTACTTGCACAGAGCCTGCGATCGCAATTTCCGGTCTAGGGGTACCTGGGGGTAAAGTCTGATACTGAGTTTCTGCTGCTGGTGGCCAACTCTTACCATTCAAGCCTTGCTTGAGCAGAGTGCCAGCTTTGAGGGGTAAGGTCTCAAAATTCATATAAAACTTACCCACAATCACCAAATTACCGGTTACTTGTTTGATACCTAACTGATTTAACTGGTTGCCTACTGCTATGGCTTCTTCCCAGACAAAAAACGGGTCTTCTGACCCTTCAACCACTAGGTCTCCCTGTAGCACCCCGTTCTCAATCGGTCCGGTGGCGCTAAATTTGGTAATGAATTGGTGGTCAGGACCAAGAGTAGAAAGAGCGGCTAGTGTAGTTGCTGCTTTGGTAAGGGATGCTGCTGGTAAGGGAATAGTGCCTTGGTGATTAGCTAAGAGGGTATCTCCTGATTCCATCCATATCCCTTGCTTGGTCTTGGTCATCCCTTTGGCGGATAATCCTTTCAGGTATTGGTCAACACTCTGTTGGCTTCCTGGAATAGGATTCGTTTCCGCAACAGTTAGGGGTTGATCAGGCTTTGGGAGCACCTTTAGTGCATCCTCTGCTTCTGAGGACTGGGAAGCATCTGGATCAGGAGATGGCGATATACCTTTAGGGGAATCCGCCCCATTACATCCAATTAGTAGTGCTAGGAGTAGTGTAGCAGTTGCATAAGTATTCGTTTTGAGCATTATTGATTATAGCCGGTTTCAATTAGGTGAGGTATTTTTTTAAGGGAGCAGGGAGTAGAGGTAATAAGATTGACTGTACCTCATCAATATGATCAACGCTATATATTAGGATATATTTTTATAAATTATCTAGCCTTATCTACTAGAATCGAGCCTGTTACAATGCTCAATTATAATGCTATATTCTCTTGATATATAAACTTACAAATACAGCTTTTTGGCTAGCTATCAGGTACACAATATTTTTCACCTCTTACCTGCTCCCTGCTCCCTGCTCCCTGCTCCCTTAAACCCAATAATTTTTACATCACCCAATTGAAAAATGCTTTACTAAATCGTTTCTTCTAACTGTTTAAGTTTCAAATTTACTTCCAAATCATCCCGTCCCACAATAGTTTCTATGTTACCGAGGCGTTCTTCTAGCTGTTGTACTTGATTAGGAATAAGGGTTTTATCGGATTTGTTATGAGAGTACCAAACAAAAGCGGTGCTACTTGCTGCGCCCCCGATTACAATCATCGGGATGGCTAACTTATATCTGCCTGGGGCAAAAATCATACAAATGGCTAACATTCCAGTAGCATACGACCAAATTTGTTTAGTGGTCATTGCACGGATATTAAGAGATTTCTCGAATTCAGATTGTTGTTGATAAGTCATAGTTTAATAAAGGGAATCGGGAATCGGGAATCGGGAATCGGGAATCGGGAATGTGGAACAGGCATCTTGCCTGTATCGGGCATCAGGCGTGGAATGGGCATCTTGCCTGTATCGGGCATCAGGCGTGGAACGGGCATCTTGCCTGTATCGGGCATCAGGCCTGGAACGGGCATCTTGCCTGTATCTTACCCAGGCGGGCAGGATGCCTGTATCATTCCCAGGCGGGCAGGATGCCTGTATCATTCCCAGGCGGGCAGGATGCCCACTCTACTGATATTCGCTGATGGCTGACAGCTGATTACTGATAGCTGACCGCATCCCATCACCTATTGCTCATCTTTCAAGAGTTATGATCCATGGTCAGTAAAATTTTCAAGACTCCCCGCTGCTGGGCATGGTTAAAGGCGGTTAACCCTTCTTCAATTGGGTAATGACTTTGGATTAGGTAATTGACATTTACTTTATCTCGTGCTAGCAAATCTATTGCTGGTTTAAAGGGACCGCAACGGGAACCGATTAGGGTGATTTCGTCTACTACCAGAGACGAGGCATCAAAGGTTAGGTTGCCAGCGTAGGTGCTTTTTAATACCAAGGTACCTCGTGGGCGCAACGCTCCCCGGGCAAGGGCAAAGCCTTCGGGGTTGCCAGTACACTCCACTGAGATATCGAAAGGACCTTTAGTGATGGCATCAGCAAAGCCTACCTTTATTCCTCTGGCTTCTAAATTGGCCAATTTCTCGTGATGACGGCCAATTACTAGCAAATCGCAGCCCGTTAGGGCTAGGGTTTGTGCCACCAGTTGTCCGAGCTTACCATCTCCCACTACTAACACCTGGTGATCGGGACGTACCCTCACTTGTTCCTGAATTTCCAGAGCAGCAGCCAAGGGCTCAGTAAAGGTGGCGGCATCAGTAGAAATATTATCGGGTAAGGGATGTAAGTTTTTTACCGGCAAGGTCAGATAGTCAGCAAAGGCTCCGTTACGGTTAACAATACCTAAGACAGTACGGTTTTGGCAGTGAGTCGGTTGTCCACTTTTACAAAATCGACACTCACCACAGGCGGCATTAATTTCTCCCACCACCCGCTGGTTAACTAAATTCTCTGGTCCATCTTCCACAACACCAACAAACTCATGACCTAATATACCTTTGTAGGGGTAATAGCCTCGGATTAGTTCCAAATCCGTGTTGCATATCCCCGCACGCAACACCCGCACTAAGGCTTCATCAGAGGGTGGTGATGGCACAGGTAGGTCAGTGCGCAGTTGCAGTTGCTGGTTTTCGAGCCAGAGTCCTTTCATTGTTGGTTGTGACAAGATTAGAGAAATTGGTTCCTATTTCTTATCTTAGCGATCAGCAGTCAGCAGTCAGCCTTCAGCCTTCAGGCTTCAGCCGTCAGTGGTCAGCAGTCAGTGGTCAGCAGTCAGCTTTCAGCCTTCAGCCTTCAGCGGTCAGTGGTCAGCAGTCAGCTTTCAGCGGTCAGTGGTCAGCAGTCAGTGATTAGCAGTAAACTGATAACTAATAGCTGAAACCTGATAGCTGATAGCTCATAGCTGACCGCTGATAGCTGATAGGAGCATTCAATATTGAGAGATTTTAAAAAATTGAAAGTTTGGGAAAAAGCCCATGAGCTGACGTTATCTGTTTATAAAGCAACCCAAGTATTTCCCAAGGAAGAACTGTATGGGTTGACAAGCCAAATCCGCCGTTCTTCCGTTTCAATCCCTGCCAATATTGCTGAGGGCTGTGGTAGAAACGGAAAAGCCGAACTAGCCCGTTTTCTTCACATTGCTATGGGTTCAGCCAGTGAACTTGAATATCACCTGTTACTGGCTCACAATCTTAACTTACTCAAAGCCAAAGACTATGAATTCCTGGCAGCAGAGGTAACAGAGATTAAACGCATGCTGACCTCTTTTATTCAAAAGCTGTTCGCGTAGCGTGCGCGTAGCGCTTAAGCTGAAAGCTGAGGCCAGTAGTCAGTGGTCAGTGGTCAGTGGTCAGTGGTTAGCCGTTAGCCGTCAGCCGTCAGCCGTCAGCCTTTAGCTTAAAACTGATAGCTGATAGCTTAAAACTGATAGCTTAAAACTGATAGCTGATAGCTGATAGCTGATAGCT
>NZ_JAAHHS010000423.1 GCF_010692395.1 Moorena sp. SIO3H5 | reverse complement strand
GAAGACTGGCTAATAACTTGTACAAAGTTTGCTCCTAATGCTCCGGAACAAAATCCCGTAGAAGATATTTGGTTACAAGGAAAAAGTTTTCTGAGGAAATTTTATCATATTTGCAGTTCTTTTAAAATAGTAAAATGGTTATTCAAGTTTTTTACTGATGGTCAAATATTTGATTTTCCCAAACTTTTTAAGTATGGAATTTTGCCACAACCTATTTAGGATGGCTATAACTGATAACTGATAGCTGATAACTGATAGCTGATAGTTAAAAGCTAGGAAATAGCATAGCCAGTGTGTTGTCGGATATGGGGAGGATGAAAAGCTAAAACAATTTGTTCTTTGGGTATTCCCGCCGCCAGTAGCTCTTCTGTAATGCCGTGATCTAGACCATCATGGTGTAGCCAAATTTTATTGTTACGTATCTCAGCATCAAAGATTAGTGAATGAATTCGTTGTGTATCGTTCCAACCTTCCCTAATAACTAGATAGCGAGTTTTGTCATCGCTAACAATGATTTTACTGATGACAGTATTATTGATAGAATTATTTTTGTGACGATTCAGGATATTACAATAGTTTTTCAGGATCTGAAGAAGAGCTGTAGAACAATTGGTTACTCCAGTGAAGGTTTCCATAGCGTAATTTTCTCCTGGTTTTCATCATCGTGGTAAAAATCCTTGGCAGGCATGTAGAACGTGGATTAGAGGGATATTGCTATTATAGTAAAGATTATAAAGTAGGGTGGGCAAAGTAATATAATCATTAATACTCAAAAAAAACAAACTGTGTCTTGATGCAGTCGCTCATGGGGGAAACCCCCAAGACCGCGCTGCATCGCTTTTTGCCCACCCTACAATCTTCTGACTTCTGACTTCTGACTTCTGACTTCTGCTATACCATTCGTTTCAACCGCACCATAAAGAAACCATCCATCTGGTCTCGATAGGGCAAAACTTTCAGCCAACCTTCCGGTGTTGAAAACCCCTTAAGAAACGAAAGAGTAGGGGGATCAATTTGCCACTGAGAATGACTTTCCAGAAACCATTGTATTACCGCCTCATTTTCTTTAGGATTTAAGGTACAGGTAGCATACACTAACACACCTCCGGACTTGACCCAAGTTGCGGTATGCTCTAACAATTCTTTTTGCAAAACAGTAAGTTCCTGAACTTTTTCTGGAGTCATGCGCCAACGAATATCAGGACGTCGGTGAAGGGTACCATTACCGGAACAGGGAGCATCTAATAACACAGCATTAGCCATCTTAGTAAATTCAGGTAAATCGCGACTATCACCAGTACTGAGCTGAATCGATTGTAATTGTAACCGTTCGGCATTCTGTTGGACTTTTTTGAGGCGGGAAGCTGAGCGATCGCATGCCCAAATTTTGCCCTGATCTGCCATTAATTCCGCAATATGAGTTGTCTTGCCCCCCGGTGCAGCACAGGCATCAATCACCACATCACCAGGTTGAGGGTCCAGCAGATAACTGACCAGCTGGGCACTACAATCTTGAACAGTCCACCAACCCTCCTTAAATCCCGGTAGCTCTTGAATCGCACCAACACCACCCACAACCCTTAGTGCTTGGGGGAGCTGAACTGCATTGCTGAACATAGGGATAATCTCACCATTCCCCTCGTCCTGGTGGGAGACCAAGGGAGGTACCCGCTGAATAGCCAGTTCAGCAGATTGCATCCCTGCCTCCACCTCCTCCATGGACACCTTGAGGGGATTTACCCGTAAGTCAATGGTAGGAGATTGGTTAAACCATTGACACAGCTGTTCTGTTTCCTCTGCTCCCAGCTGTTGTAACCACAGCTCGATCATCCAATCGGGAAAACTGTGTAAAATGCCCAAACCCTCGATATCCCCTTCTGGCAACTGCAAAGGGTCAGGGGAATTGGCAGCTAAACGGGCATAGTTTCGTAGTAAACCATTAACCACCCCTGCCAGTCCTTTGAAGCCATTGTTCTTGGCTAGGTCAACGGTGGTATTGACCGCTGCTGAAGCAGGAATTCGGGCTTGATAGCGCAACTGATATAGTCCAAGGTGAAGTATAGTGCGCAAATCTGGAGGTTGTTGATTCGCTTTCTTTTTGCCCAACTGGTCAAGTAGAGCATCCAGAGTGCGCTGTCGTCGGACACTACCATAAACTAATTCTGTCACTAAGCCCCGATCAGCACCAGTTAACTGAGCAGTGTGTAGCACTCGATTCAGGGCAATATCAGCAAAAGCACCCCGCCGATGAATATCCCGGAGAGCTAGGAATGCTAACTGGCGAGGATTTTGTTTATCAAAGGTTGACGGTTGACCCTTGACCGTTGACGATTTATCTTGGCTCACAAACTCTTTACTCCTCTGGGTCTTACCTGATCAGCTATCAGCTTAAGCGCTACGCGCACGCTACGCGAACAGCTTTCAGCTTAAGCGCTACGCGCACGCTACGCGAACAGCTTTCAGCTTTCAGCTTTGAGTCAAATACTGACCACTGACCACTGACCACTGACCACTGACCACTGACCACTGACCGCTGACCGCTGACCACTGACCACTGACCACTGACCACTGACCACTGACGGCTGACCGCTGAATGCTTACGCTAATATGCAGTTATAGCAGTTCTCAATCCGGTATTGATAACTGCTATAAATAATATGGTTAATCCTTTTTAAACATTGGGTATGTCAGCCACCTCCAGCCCTTTACCAGAAGCTCTTGCTCGGATTGTAGAACGTTTTCAGCGCCGCAAAGACCCCAAGCAACGGTATCAGCAGTTGCTGTGGTACGCCAAGAAGCTTCAGGCAATGCCAGAAACCGATAAAGTGCCAGAAAACAAAGTTCCTGGCTGCGTGTCCCAGGTTTATATCACTGCTAACTTGGATGATGGCAAAGTCTTGTATCAGGGAGACTCAGATGCCCAATTGGTTAAAGGATTAGTAGCTTTGTTGATTGAAGGCTTGAATGGACTGACGCCAACAGAGATTGTCAACCTATCTCCTGACTTTATTCAAGATATAGGATTGAATGCTAGTTTAACCCCTTCTCGCGCTAATGGATTTTACAACATTTTCCAGACCATGAAGAAGAAGGCTCTGGGATATCAGTTGGGAATGTCTTCGAAAGAATTGAATTGATACTATCACAGATAGAAATAATAAATTAGTCCAGACAAAATTAAACAAAAAAAATCCCCAGCGGGTAACTGAGGAATGAGTCAGGGTGCATCTACTATTTCTTATTCCTTCATTGCTCTGTCTCGATCCGGAAGAAATTAGAAACCCTTAGCCATTGATAAGAGATAGACAAAATTAAACAAAAAAAAATCCCCAGCGGGTAGCTGAAGGATTAGTCAGGGTGCATCTACTATTTCTTGATCCTTGATTACTCTGTCTCGATCCGGAAGAAATTAGAAACCCTTATGCCAAGGAGACAGCCAAGATGGCTATCCCACATATAACTAATAGATAACTTGAGACAAAATTAAACAAAAAAAAATCCCCAGCCGGTAGCTGAAGGATTAGTCAGGGTGCATCTACTATTTCTTGATCCTTCATTACTCTGTCTCGATCCGGAAGAAATTAGAAACCCTTATGCCAAGGAGACAGCCAAGATGGCTATCCCACATATAACTAATAGATAACTTGAGACAAAATTAAACAAAAAAAAATCCCCAGCCGGTAGCTGAAGGATTAGTCAGGGTGCATCTACTATTTCTTAATCCTTCATTACTCTGTCTCGATCCGGAAGAAATTAGAAATGGGTAGGCCAAATCAGAAGCCACGTTGTGGAACCGTTTGACCCTGATCTAAAAAAACTACCCCTTTCAGGCATACTTCCCTTTATATACTCTCCTCCCATAAACCCCAAACAATCCACAGATCCCACACTTCCCGCATGAAGTACCTCGCCCAATTGAGAATTGCTATAAACTTGGATAAGTTCTATATACCAGAAAGCAAGATGGAAAGTATTAAAGTAATCTCCCATGTGGGGTCTGATGGCATTCTACATCTGGACGTTCCAGTAGGAATAACGAACGAAGAATTAGAAGTTATGGTGATTGTTAACCCATTAAAATCATCCTTAAAAGTAGAAACACCCCAAGGCTGGATGCCTGGTTTTTTTGAGGAAGTAATTGGGGGTTGGGCTGGAGAAGCGTTAGAGCGGGGGCAGCAAGAAGAATTTGAGACCAGGGAGAGTCTATTTTGACCACTAAATGGTTACCTAAAAATTCCCGAAAAATATCATGTCAAAATCAATAGCTCTCCAGTAATTTTCAATCCTCTTTGAGTTTTATCAAAGACAATAAATCGGTCTTTCCTAACTCTAGCCAGACTGACTCTTGAAGGGGGTTTTCTATCGCCCTCGTCCTAGTTCGTTGCAGGGTTTTCCCCAGCAGCGGAAGAGTGCTTAAGCCAATCAAAATAGCTACACTAAAGCTGATGATCGCATCCGCCTGAGGCCAGTTGAAAATCCCAACGGCCAAAGCAGCTATTATAGTGCCGATTGAGCCAACTACGTCCGCCAGTACGTGCAAAAATGCACCACGCAGATTGATATCTTGCTCAGTATTTTACCCTAGCCAATAGAGGTTAATGCTGTTGATAATTACCCCAATTAAGGCAGTGACTAGCATAGGCAAACTGAGGATTTCCTCAGGTGTCCCTTGCAGATGAGCGATCGCTTCTCGCCCAATCCATACAGACATAGCCACTAGACCGACAGATTAACAAGATCGCGAGTGTGGGGAGGGTGGGGAGATGGGGAGATGAGGAGATGGGGAGATGAGGAGATGAGGAGATGGGGAGATCCAGCAATAGTAGGGCAAGAGGCAAGAGTTAATAAAGTATAGCGCTGCATCACTACTCTCTGTTCCCAGATCCGCTGTTCCCAGATCCGCTGCTCCCTAGAAAGATGTACCTCACCCAATTTAAAAATTATATGCTGTGTGTTAGGGATTGTAATTATTTACAAAAAATTAACAATATCTTTTAGTGTTCTTTAAAACAAATATTATAACAGTTGTAAACTAGTATTAGCTATCGTTTATTGATGCAGTCGCTCATAGGTGAAACCCCCAAGACCGCTTAGCTGCGTTTGACCCGTAATTTAATTCGCCACGGGTCGCACCTCTGCATTGCTACAAAACAAAACTATTTCGGTGTCGCCATTAACAGTAGTTTTACTAAAATTTAAAGTGCTTTTGTCAATCAAATATTATCTCCTTTATTGACGGAGACTTAGAGCCTAGTTCTTTTTCCCTTGATTACACAGGGATGATTTACTCTATTTCGTTATTTTTATAGTCATAAACAACAGAATAAACCACAAAAAATGGTAATTATACCTGTTTCATTTTTCCAGTATTAAACAGGAGTAATTTTCATTGCTTTGTATCAAAAATTACTAATTTTAATTACTAATGAATGCATCTACTCCTGTTCAAATTAACCCATCCAATGGAAATGGTGAGACTATACCTAGTATCATCAACACCAATGTCTCAACCAATTTATCAACACAGTTCAACTATGGTGATGCTGTCGAAAAGTCCTTCTTATTTTATGAAGCTCAGCGCTCCGGTAAACTTCCTGAGGACAATCGCATCCCATGGCGCGGGGATTCTGCCCTCAACGATGGTGCTGATGTAGGAGTTGACCTTACTGGCGGTTATTACGATGCTGGGGACCACGTCAAGTTCGGCTTTCCCATGGCTGCTGCCATGACTATGCTGGCTTGGGGGGCAATCGAATATCAAGATGCCTACCAGCACATGGGTCAATGGGATGAGGCGTTGGATGCCATTAAATGGGGTACCGATTATATACTCAAAGCCCACATCACAGACAATCACGGTCAAACCGAACAATTCTGGGCACAGGTGGGATCCGGTGAAATCGACCACAACGTCTGGGCACCGCCGGAAACCATGACCATGGTGCGACCAGCGTTCAAAATTGATCCTTTAAATCCCGGTTCTGACCTAGCTGGTGAATCGGCTGCTGCCTTAGCTGCTGCCTCAATTGCCTTCCAATCCACAAACAGCAGCTACGCTAATCAACTACTGACGAACGCGAAAGCCCTATTTGACTTTGCCGAGACCTATCAGGGTAACTACTCTGACTCTATCCCCGATGCTGCTATTTTCTACAATTCTTGGAGTGGCTACGAAGACGAACTGGCTTGGTCTGCAACTTGGCTGTACAAAGCAACCGGTGACCAGACCTACTTGGATAAAGCCGAAAGTTACTATCTAGGTATTGATCCGACTCAGACTCAATCCTGGGATCAAAAAGTATATA
>NZ_JAAHHS010000422.1 GCF_010692395.1 Moorena sp. SIO3H5 | reverse complement strand
TTTACAGCAGCGTCTTCTTGTTCTACTTGGGTTTTCAACTACTATTTATACTCAACTTGATGGTCAATCTTTTACTCCTGAGTAGCCTTTCTTATAACTCCCGAAAAAATGGGCGAACCGGGAGTCTTAATTCTTAATTTCCAAGTTATCCCGTTGTCGCAGCAACTCAGGACCACGAGAGGTGCCTAGCCTGGTTGCTCCAGCAATGACTAAATCGAAAGCTTGCTGGATGGTTCGGATACCTCCTGATGCCTTGATTCCAACTTGCCCCCTGGTCACTTTTTTCAACAATTGGACATCATCAACTGTGGCACCACCATTCCAGCCAGTGCTGGTTTTGATAAATTGCGCCCCAGCATCCATACAGATTTCTGCAGCAAGACGTTTTTCCGTATCACTCAGCACAGTAGTTTCCAAGATGACTTTGACAGTTTTACCCGTTTCTTGACAGATTTGGGCAATTTCTTGGTAAAGTTCCTCTGTTTTACCCACTTTCAAACCACCAAGGTGAATCATTACATCTAGCTCTGTCGCTCCATTTTCCACTGCCTCTTGGGCTTCATAAAGCTTAGCAGTGGGGGTTGTAGCACCACTCGGAAAACCAATGACGGTACAAACCTTTGGTACTCTACTGTGGAGGAGTTCAGCCGCTTGTTTGACGTAAACTGGCGGGACACACACCGTAGCAAACTTATATTGGTCTGCCTCTTGACACCATTTTTCCACCTGCTCTGGTGTAGCCGTGGGAATAAGCAGGGCATGGTCGATTAGGGGAGCAATATCAATGTCTGGATAGTCTATATCCATTGCCATATCAGATACTTAAGTAAAAATCAACCAGCTTTTAAGTATAACAGTTAACTATCAACTCCCAACCCTTAACCGTCAGATCACCCAGGAAAAACCCATACAGTTTTAGAACAGTAATATTCAGCTAGACTTTAACTGTGTAAGACTATAGATTAATTAATTACGGTGATTTTTATCAACATTTAGTGATGACCTAATCAACCCGAAAAACATTTATTATAGTGATGAATAAAATTCGTTTTTTTTACGAAAATAGTGTGTAATAAGCGCAGCTTATTACTGCATCGCTCTTGCCTCTTGCCTCTTGCCTCTTGCCTCTTGCCTCTTGCCTATCCCCTGCTCCCTGCTCCCTGCTCCCTAAAACCCAGAAAATTGCAACCGCTGTAAATTAACCCCTGAGTAACCATGCGTTTACTATGCCTGAGCAATGGTCATGGAGAGGATGTGATTGCTGTCCAAATTCTACAGGAATTGCAACATTACTCGACTTGTCCAGAACTAGCGGCCTTACCCTTAGTTGGGGAAGGAAAAGCTTATCTCCCATTAGATATCCCCATTATCGGCTCCGTTGAGCAGATGCCATCGGGTGGATTTATCTATATGTCCCAACAGCAAGTGTGGCGTGATGTGCAGGGAGGCTTAGTGCAATTGATTTGGTCTCAATTAAAAGCAATTCGCCGTTGGGCTAAATCAGGGGACTTTATCCTAGCAGTAGGCGATATCGTACCACTGTTGTTTGCCTGGTGGAGTGGTTTACCCTATGGCTTTGTTGGTACTGCCAAATCGGAATACTATTTGCGGGATGAATCGGGATGGTTAGCCAATCGACCCCGTTGGGAAGGGTGGTCAGGCTCGGTATATTTGCCTTGGGAGCGTTGGCTGATGTCTAATCGCCGTTGCATAGGGGTTTTTCCTAGAGATACCCTGACCACAGAGATCTTAAAGCAGTGGTCTATCCCAGCTTTTGATTTGGGTAATCCGATGATGGATGGGATTTATCCAGACTATCCACCACCCATGGTTTATGACAAAGATGCAGAATTAAACGAAACTAAGCGTACCCTAACCATTACCTTACTACCAGGTTCCAGAATACCCGAGGCTTATCACAATTGGGATCAAATCATCTTGGCAGCATCAGGGTTACTGGATACTTTTGGTTCGCGATCGCTTTTATTTCTCGCTGCCATTGCTCCAGGATTAAGCCAAGACCCTTTACGGGAGGTTTTAGTCGCCCATAGTTGGAGTGAGGTCACCTTGCCATCCCATCCATTCAATTTCCAGCTCAAGGACAAACAAGCTTTGGTCTTTACCAAGCAAAATGGCACACTGATTTTAACCCAGAACGACTATAACCTCTGCCTGCTCCAAGGGGATTTCTGTATCGCCATGGCAGGCACAGCCACAGAGCAATTTGTCGGGTTAGGAAAACCAGCCATTGCCATGCCAGGAGGTGGTCCCCAATATACCCCTGCTTTTGCCGAAGCCCAAACTCGCTTGTTAGGTCAATCGTTAGTAATAGCACAGCAACCAGAATTTGTAGCAAGCATAGCGAAAGAGTTATTCCAGAACCCCGACAAGTTACAGCTAATAGCAGAAAATGGACAGCGACGCCTTGGTCAACCAGGGGCAGCAGCTCGGATTGCTAAGTGTTTGATCGAAAAGATGAATGCTAAATTATGAATGATGAATTATGAATTATGAATTATAAATCAGACATCTCAGATGTCTATTATATTTGGTATATATGGGGGTGTTTAAACAGTCCTCTTCAAACTACAATTCCCACACATTATAGCAGTCGCCAGGGCAGTTATGACATGACAAAAGTCTCAAACCTAAGTAAGTGCAAGAGTTTGACTTCTGACTTCTGACTTCTGACTTCTGACTTCTGCTATAACAACAAGTATAAAGGTTATAGATTGCGATGGATATTCAGACTTTGAGTGGTAGTCCTGTCAGTATTTTGGGTCTGGGAGCTAAAAACCCAATGGATACCACTTGTGTAGAGATTGCTTACCAGGCTGGAATCAATTACTTCTTTTTTTACAACCTGAATTACACCAGTTTCCTAGAAGGACTAAAGCCTATTCTGGCAGCTGAACGAGACCAAGTGGTAGTTTCCACGGGCAGTAACAGTCGCGATCTTAACCAACTGCGCGAATATTTAGACCAAGTTCGTTCCTTGCTTGATGTGGATACAATAGATGTGTTCTTTTTAGAATATATCTCCCCTAAAGATGATCTCGACCAGGTTGCAGTAGCCTTAAACCAGATCCATACCTGGAAAACTGAAGGATTAATACGCTATGTTGGCGCAACAACCCATAACCGCCAATTAGCAGTACAATTATTGAGAAAGCAGTCCTGTGACGTGCTGATGCATCGTTACAACATGGCCCATCGCAAAGCGGAAGTAGAAGTGTTTCCTGCTGCGCTCAAAGCCGACATTCCAGTAGTTGCGTTTACTGCCACTCGTTGGGGTTCGCTGTTGCAAGGACATACAGACTGGAAAAATCCAGCTCCAACTGCTGCTGACTGTTATCGCATGGTACTGCGCCAACCAGCGATTCGCTTAGTCCTCACTGCACCTAAAACCGAATCTGAATTAGTTGAAAATCTCAGGATTTTGCAATCTCCTGAGTTATCTGTTCAGGAAGTAACCCATTGGCAAACCTATGGCGATCTAATTTATGGAACTGGCCAGGATAGCTTCGATAATCAATGGCCTTAATTAATTAATATCATCTTCGGTTGAACACTTATAAATAGTAAGTAATAGGGAACAGGGAACAGGTAAAAGGAAACAGGTAACAGGGGATTAGGAGGGAGATTACCTACGAAAAGGAAGCTATGTTTTTTAAACTGATTATCTGAATATGATATAATATAATGCTTGCAAAATTCGGGAACTTTGGATTGGGTAAATCCGCAGTAGAAGCAAATAAAAATTGACGAAACCATTATAAAAAAAGAGATACAGCCCAGTCTAATTTAGGATTTTAATAAAATTTAATATTTTTTTATACCATGAAAGTAAATTATTACGATAGACTGGCTAAGTGGAAAACTTAGGAGGCAAGAATATGAAAGATAAAAGATTGATTACCCCAAGTTTTCGCCCTTGCTGAATCAATGGTAATTAGACCTAATGAGTTAATTAGTAAGCCAGTCGATGATTAGTGTAAAACTGATCATGTTGGCTAAATCAGTTGTTAGTAAGTAAATACAGAGAATGACCCAAGTCTATACCAAAGATTTTGAAATCCAATGCCCTCCCTCACAGCGCACCTGGAGAGAAATTTCCCAAAAAATTGCTGCGCTTCCCTTACCAGGTGTTCCCATTCGCTTGATTTTAACCAAAGTTGAAGGAGATACCCTCACCTTTGAATCCAGCTTTATCGATACAGACAGAAAGCCGGTTTGGTCATCGTTACTAGATATTAATATTCGTCAACGGGTTTCTAACCAACCGTTTGTCGCAGTTAGTATTATTCCCACCGGAGTCAGAGCAGAAATTGGTGGTTTTGCGGGAGATGCTACTCCCAGTACCAATCTGTTAGCCTCCGCTTGTGACTATCTGGTGACAAATCCCAATGCGGTTACTGCGTCGGATATCTATTTCGGTCAGGATAATGTTCTGTATCTGGAAGGGAATCTGATTTGTCAGTTACTACTGGGTAATATTGGAGTTATTCCTCAGAAGCGCGAAAACATTGCAGCAATTATTGAAAAACCAAAAGATGAGCGATTTTTAAACAATGTTATTAATGCTCTCAATGGCTTGCGCGCTGTGGGGGGAATTAATATCGACCCTGTAGTCGTAACTGGTGGCCCAGTAGAAACCGCCTGTACCTATTCCCAGTATGGTAATGCTTCCGGGGAATTTAAAGGTATGGACGAGTTGATGAAAGCTCTAGATGTGGTGGAAAATTCTTCCGCTAGGGCAGTGGCTTTAATGACCACTTTGGAAGTAGACGATAAAATCCGTCAAGCTTACTACCGAGGGGAATCTATCCCCAATCCTTGGGGCGGTGCGGAAGCAATTATGACCCACATGCTCACTAATTTCTATCCCTTTACTGCTGCCCATGCTCCCTTATTATTGGAGTGGGAACATACGGGATTTGGGAAATTAGTAGACCCTAGGGATGGAGCAGAATTAATTTCCAGTGCCTATGTTTGTTCGCCTCTCAATGGTTTAATCAATTCTCCCCGTCCGGTAAGGTTTGATACTCCCGTAGCCCCAGGGGAAACCAGGATATCCGTAGAGAATGTTTCGGCGGTAGTAATGCCAGAAACTACAGTGGGTAATATTCCGTTTTTAGCGTCTTTAGACCAAGGTGTGCCGGTAATCTTAGTTAAAGATAATACCACTAAGTACGATATTACTCCTGAAAGATTGCAAATTGAAACTCAGGGCAACCCGATATATCGTGTCAATAGCTACATGGAAGCGGCGGGATTGCTATTAGCGTTACGCAATGGTATTGCAGTGGAAAGTACAATTCGTCCAATACCACAACTTCAGCCGATTTTTATGTAGCTTATGACTCAACCTTCTTCCACTTATAAGCTAATCGCATCTCATAATCAGGATGTGCAGGTGAGTCTTTATACTCCTGCCCACCAAGGAGTTGCTCAAAATAGCGTACGCCTCAGTCAAGAAATCTATCAATATGATGCACCATTTCTTACTCGCCCTCGCACTGAGAGCATCGAAAAACATTTCTCTGAAATGTATGGCACTAAACATACCTTTTGGCTAACTGGAGGAGGGACTCAAGGGGTTTTAACCGCTTGTGCTTTATTGGGTACTCAGTACAAGCGAGTGGCGATTGCCCTCAACAGTCATATTGCCACCATAAACGGCATCATTTTAGCAGGATTAGAGCCTTATTTTATTCCTTCTGTGTCTTTGATGCCTACTACTGAAGAGGTGATTTCTGGATTAGAAACCAGTGGCGTATCGGCTTTGTTACTAACTCATCCCAGTTATGAAGGGATAACTATTGATATTGGGAAGATAGCTGATTACTGTCGCGTACGCGATCTGGCTTTAGCAGTAGATGAAGCCCACGGTAGTCATTTTCCCTTTCTGGACGAACAATGGCAATCGGCGATCGCATTTAAGGCAGATATCGTCACCCATAGTATGCACAAATATACTGGGAGTTTGGTACAAACTGCTTTATTGCATTTACCCACTGACTCTCGGTTTAGTATTGAACAAGTTATGGGGGTGATGCCTTTATTTGAAACCACTACCCGCAGTAACCTGTTAATGCTGAGTATTGAAGATGCGATTAAGAAGGGGTATTCCGAATCAGGTCAAGGGTTATTTTCGCAAGCCATTCAGGAATGCGATCGCCTGCGCAGTCAATTGGATAATTACGGCAACGTATTAACGTATGATGCCCAAGTTAGCGATCCGCTGAAAATCTATTTAAAAAGCGATCGCACTACAGGGCAAGAGTTAGCAGAGCTGTTGTACGAACGCGGGATTGATGGGGAATTTGCTGGTGAAGAGG
>NZ_JAAHHS010000421.1 GCF_010692395.1 Moorena sp. SIO3H5 | reverse complement strand
AGCACAAGACGGAAAAATTACCGTAGCTGCTGTACCAGGGGAAAGTTTAGTGAAAATTACCCAAGAGGGGCACTTGCTGAATTTGGAAATTCACCCCCTACTCACTGACCAACAATCCTTGACACCTGTCCAATTGCCTGAACTTTTAACTGGCGCTGATGTCGGTCATGCCACAGAATACAAGGATAATGGTGATGGCACTGTGACCTTGCAGGATTCAGACATCACTTTAGAGTCTGGAGATGTAGCGGCTAAAGAAGTAACGGCACAAACTGCAATCCTATCCGCCAACAACAATCTGACTCTAGTAGAAAGCCAGTTGTCTACCACGGAAGACTTAAACCTACTGGCCCAGAATAAAGTGGTGGTAAGGGACACACTCGATAATCCCTTCAATGCTATAGCGGGAGGAGACCTCTACATTCAGGGGGATTTAGGCATTGATATTCTGGCACTGAATCATCCTAAGACACCCTTTCAGAGTGGCGGTAATCTCAGTTTAGTTAGTGATGGAATTATTTCCGGAGATGCTCACTTTGGTAGTGGTGGTAGTTTCTCGATTCTCAATTTATCCGGTAAACCAGGTAATTTTCTGAGCTTTTATGACCCGATTATTATCTCTAGGGGCGATGTCATCTTTGGCAACTATACAGGAGCTTCTCTGAAAGTAGAATCTACTGGAAGTATTGAGGGGGGAAATATCAGGATTACCCAGCCAGACACCACTGGCTCGATTCCCAGTTCAGATCCAGATTTTGATAATTTGACCCAACGCCGCTCTCTGATTTTGCGAGCAGGTTTGAGTGAGGATCAATTGAGTAATTCAGTTAATTTTGATCCTAATCAATCAGTTACGGTAGAGGGCACAGAATTCTCTAATCTCGAACAGAATTCATCTCAAGGAAGTATCACTATTGGTAATATCGATACAAGTTCTGATCAGAGTGATGCTGGACCTGTAATCTTATCAGCTCAAGACGACATTATATTCCGTAATAATGATGGTTTGATTGTTACCACGATCAGGACCACAGAAATAGGGGGTAATAATTCTGGTGATGTAACCTTGGAAACTAGACAGGGAAGCATTCAGGTAAATGGTGAGACTCTTACAATTATCACCGAGGCATCAAACGGTGGTGATTCTGGTAACATAACGTTTAATGTTCCAGATTCAAACAATGTTAACTTTGAGAATATTGAGATCAACACACAAGCTCAGAGGGGTGGCAATGGTGGTGATATCATAGTCTTTGCTCCTGATATTACTAGTCAAGCTGATGTAGAAGCAATAGAAGCACAAATAGAATCTAGCTCACGGTTAGATGCTGTCACAGGTACACCGGGAGAGATTAGTATTAATCCAGAAAATCTACCGGATGGTGGCACCGATACAGGTACAGGAACCGATGGTGACACTGGTACCGATACAGATGGTGATACTGGTACAGGTACAGGTACAGTAACTGATGGTGATACTGGTACAGGTACAGTAACTGATGGTGATACTGGTACAGGTACCGATACAGTAACTGATGGTGATACCGGTACAGGTACAGATGCTGATACTGGTACAGGTACCGATACAGTAACTGATGGTGATACCGGTACAGGTACAGTAACCGATGGTGACACTGGTACAGATACAGCAACCGATGGTGACACTGGTACAGATACAGCAACCGATGGTGGCACTGGTACAGATACAGCAACGGATGGTGGCACTGGCACCGGTACAGTAACTGATGGTGACACTGGCACCGGTACAGGAAGCGATGGTGGTAGCGGTACAGTAACCGATGGTGACACTGGCACCGGTACAGTAACTGATGGTGACACCGATACAGGTACAGGAACCGATGGTGGTAGCGGTACAGTAACCGATGGTGACACTGGCACCGGTACAGTAACTGATGGTGACACTGGCACCGGTACAGTAACCGATGGTGGTAGCGGTACAGTAACCGATGGTGACACTGGCACCGGTACAGTAACTGATGGTGACACTGGCACCGGTACAGTAACTGATGGTGACACTGGCACCGGTACAGTAACTGATGGTGATACTGGCACCGGTACAGTAACTGATGGTGACACTGGTACAGATACAGCAACCGATGGTGGCACTGGTACAGATACAGCAACCGATGGTGGCACTGGTACAGATATAGCAACCGATGGTGGCACTGGTACAGATATAGCAACCGATGGTGGCACTGGTACAGATATAGCAACCGATGGTGGCACTGGTACAGATACAGCAACCGATGGTGACACTGCTACAGATAGACTACCGAATGATTTAACAGTCCTACGAACTGATGATGTAACGGTTTTACGACTGGATGATGTCACAGTTTCACAACAGGTAGACTCAACAATCCCCACACCGGATAACTCATCAATAACACCGCCAGAGGTTCCACCATCGGTAGAACAACCAATCACACTAGAGGCGACTGTTAAAAGTGACCTAGTGTATGGGATAGAAAAAGCCTTCACAGAAGAATATCAGACATACTTTACGCGATCGCTAAAAACCAAAATCTATACTCAGAATGATGTACGCGATCGCACTCGTGAGCTTGAGCGGGAGACTGGTCTCAAGACTGGGGTTATTTACGTCAGTTTTGTCCAAAACTCCGTTACATTGCCAGGAACGCGATGCCAAACTCCGGCAATTCCAGCAGCCGAAATTGACCGACGATTTGGTTACCGACCCTCTGATCTACCTTCAGAACCGGAAAAGTGCTTACAACAAAGCAATGACCAACTAGAACTGTTGCTGATCACAGCAGACGGTAATCCAGTTTTGCGGCGAGTCTATAACGCAAATCGTGCTGAAGTCCTAGGTGTAACCAAGACTTTTCATCGAACACTGATAAATCGAAGCTTGGATGATAAGGATCATCTCAAACCAGCTCAGCAACTTTACCAATGGCTGATAGGACCGTTGGAGGCTGAGTTAAAAGCTAATAATATCGAGAGCCTGATATTTGCTATGGATCAGGGATTGCGCTCCCTACCTCTGGCTGCTTTGCACGATCAAAAGAACTATCTAGTAGAAAATTATAGTGTCAGCCTGGTGCCTAGTCTTAGTTTGACTTATTCTCGGTTTACCAATGTTCAATCCTTGCGACTGCTGGCGATGGGAGCCTCCCAATTTTCTGATAAACAAGATTTGCCTTGGGTAAAAGTCGAGTTAGAAACAATTATCGACAACAAACTGTGGAAAGGTGACTATTTTATAAACGAAAGCTTCACTCTGGAAAATTTAAAGGCTCAACGAAAAAAACGGAAATTTGGCATCATTCACTTAGCTACCCATGCTCAGTTTAATCGAGGAGCTCCTGAGAATTCTTACATTCAAATGTGGGACAGAAAACTGGGGCTCGATGAACTGGAAAATCTATTTTCTGAGCCATCGGTAGAGTTGTTAGTACTCAGCGCTTGCCAAACCGCTTTGGGAAATCGGGAAGCAGAGTTAGGTTTTGCTGGATCAGCGTTTCAGGCAGGGGTTGATTCCACTCTAGCAACCCTTTGGTCTGTCAGTGACCAAGGGGCTATGGGGCTGACTACTGAGTTTTACCGTCAGTTGAAAAAGACACCCAGTAAAACTGAAGCCTTGCGACAGGCACAGTTGGCCATGATTCGAGGCAATGTCCGGATCGAGAATGATTACTTATATAGCTCTGGCAATAAAATTGCTTTATCTTCAGAATTGTCAGAATTTAGACAACAAAACTTTACCCATCCCTATTTTTGGGCGGCTTTCTTGTTAGTTGGTGACCCTTAAATAGGGAGTAGGGAGTAGGGAGTAGGGAGTAGGGAGTAGGGAATCGGGAGTCGGGAATCGGGAATCGGGAGTCGGGAGTCGGGAATCGGGAATCGGGAGTCGGGAGTCGGGAGGTGTGGGAGGTGTGGGGAGATGGGGAGATGGGGAGATGGGGAGATGGGGAGATGGGAAGATGGTAAATAAAATTAAATCATACATCAAGACAATGAGAAAAAAAGTATTTAAAAATACTAAATTAATCTCAAACTAATTCTTCCCTCTCCTCCCTCTCCCCACACTACCCCCTCTCCCCACACTGTTCCCCCTGTTCCCTGTTCCCTGTTCCCTGTTCCCTATAATGCCTAGGGTTAAACTTTAGGGTGACCAATCTGGGTCATAACCCAATCGTTTTCAGCATTTCCAAATGCTTTGAAACCGGTACAAGGGTATTGGCAGTAATCATCCCGCTGGCGGCAACGGCTGGTAAGCCAATACCGGGAAAGGTTGAGTCTCCACAGCACATTAGTCCAGGTAGGGGTGTGCCAGGACCAGGAAAGATGCCAACTCCGGCTCGAATCGCTGGACCGTAGGAACCTCGGTGACGGCGCAGAAAGCGTTCGTGGGTGAGCGGTGTACCGACTAGAGTGACCTCACAACGGGAACGAATGTCTGGAATGATCCGTTCCAATCCTTTCCACATGATTTCTGCACGCACCTGCTTTTGTTGTGCATAGGCTTCACTGTTACGACTCATGCCTTGCCAGAGTTCATAGGGTTCGTTACCTGGAGTATAAACGTGAATCACGTGTTTTCCTGGTGGTGCTAGGGATGGGTCTAGAAGGGATGGAATCGATAGCACTACTATATTCTGGGGAGCAGTAACACCCTTTTCCCAGTCATTAACGATAATGTAGTGGCAGGCTAGGTCTTTTTGTAGTCCTTCTGCGTCAATGCCTAAGTGGAGATGCATGAAGCTGTCACACTCAGGGGTGGCGTTTCTCTTGGCTCGATAAGATTTTGGTATTGCTGAATCTGGCAGTAGTTTGAGGGTATCCCATATTGAGATATTAGACACTACTGCTTTACGGGCTCGGATTTCTTTGCTGCCCCGCAGACGCACACCTACGGCACGGTTGTGCTCGACTATCACTTCTTCAACATGAGCATTAACTATCAACTGACCGCCATGTTTTTCCAATCCCCGCACCAGGGCATCAACTAGGGCACCACTACCACCAATTGGGTAGTCTAGCACTACCTCTGGTCGATACCATTCCGCAAACATAAAGGCCATCTCTGCCGCAATGGTTCCATCCGCTGGTAGTCCGGATAATAGAAAACAAAGCAATTCCAGCCAATTACGGCTAAAGTTGTCTTTGAGAACACCGTCCATAATCTGGCTAAAGGGTCCTCTGAGCTTGATAGAATCCCCAGCATAGCGTAAGAAAGAGGGGGCAAATCGGCTGAGGGTGACCACTGCGCCAAGATCAAAACGGATGCCAGCGAGGGGAATTGCGATCGCAGCCTTAGCTAGGGGTTCCATCACCCGCTGAAGCTCACGCCATTCGGTTACAGCATCATTACCACGAAGCCTGGCTAGAACCTCACAAAACTGATCCGCACCAACGGATGTGTCAAAGTCACCTTCAGGCAAACGGCAACCCCATGTATTGTAGTTTTCCCATGTTAAATCCTCACCGATGGCATCTAGCAGTTGTCGCAGAGGATTGGAAGAAGGGCTGTAAGACAAACCTGAGTAAAGAGACGGACCGGAGTCAAATTTGAATCCATTGCGCTCAAAAGCGTGAGCAGCACCACCAGGGATTGAGTGGCTCTCGCAGACTGTAACGTTAAAACCGTAGCGAGCTAGAAGAGAGGCGCAGCATAAACCACCAATCCCACTGCCAATTACAACTATATCTGTTTCTTTACTCATTGAACCTTGGGCTAGATAGTTTAGAATGTTGTTTATTTTATAGCAGGGA
Source organism: Moorena sp. SIO3H5 (assembly GCF_010692395.1). Lineage (GTDB taxonomy): Bacteria > Cyanobacteriota > Cyanobacteriia > Cyanobacteriales > Coleofasciculaceae > Moorena. The sequence continues at coordinate 642 of NZ_JAAHHS010000421.1, read as the reverse complement.
GTCGGGAGTCCGGAGATGGGGAGTCAGATAACTATATATCCTTTCTTGCCTCTTGCCTCTTGCCTCTTGCCTCTTGCCTCTTGCCTCTTGCCTTTCTCAAGGTTAAAAATGCTATAGTCCCAATTTCTCTCGTATCGTCTCTTCATTTGCTCTAAACCCTACCAATACCGCTGTGCCATCCTTCACAAATAGAGGTCGTTTCAGCAGCATCGCATCTTTGGCAAAGGCTTCAACCCACTGTTCATCGCTCCAAGTCTTTTTTTCTTCACCTATTTCACGATAGGATTTACCAGAAGTATTACGCATGGGTTTAGAGCCCAACGCTTCTACCCAGCTGCTAATCATATCAGCAGTTGGTGGATGCTCTTTTGTGTTAATAAAATCATACTCAACACTGTTATCTTGGAGCCATTTAAATGCTTTTTTACAAGTGCCGCAGTTGGGGATACCGTAGACTTTAATTGACATAATTTTTCTCTTTATTTTAAAAAAAGGGAGTAGGGAGTAGGGAGTAGGGAGTAGGGAATTTTTCGATAATAATTTACCGAAAACTGGGGCGAATTATTATTTTAAATAGGGTGTAGAGCTTAGGATATAGTTTGACCCGGTGGTGCGTTACGGGGCGGGCTATACCAAGGCTGA
>NZ_JAAHHS010000420.1 GCF_010692395.1 Moorena sp. SIO3H5 | reverse complement strand
TAGCCTGGGCAGCAGCACAGGCTAAATTTCCCCCGTGAGTTGGTCGTTTCAAGGACAAGTTTGTGACTGAATCAGGGATTACTCCTTGGGTGGTGCCACTTTCTCTTTAAAGACCTTACCAGCAGAAAAGGCTGGAACCTTAGTTGCTGGAATTTCCATCTTTTCACCGGTTTTGGGATTGCGACCCTCACGAGCCTTACGCTCCCGGGATTCAAAGGAACCAAAGCCCACTAAGGTAACTTTATCACCCTCGGACACTGCTTCCATAATCGTTTCTATGGCAGCACTTAGTACTGCATCAGCTTGTTTTTTGGTGACAGTAGCTCTTTCCGCCACTTTATCGACTAATTCACCCTTATTCATTCAAATCTCCTTGTTTTTTAGATCATCCAACCAGGGTTTTCGACAAAAAAATCGCTGCAACACTCGCAGCTTCTATGTTTCACTGCATTATTCTAATGTTTGCAATGCCGATATGGATCGTTGAATGCTTTAATTTATATAGATTTCAGAATTTTGCCCCAGAATGGTACCCTAAATTTATGCCTTAGGGAGTAGGCAATCATAATTTTTGATTATCAATCATTGTTAATGATATATAATTAACTATTTTACGGTAAACCCCCCGCTCTAGGCGTGCTTGGTAGGTCTGCTATGGGATAGCAGAAGTCAGAGCCTGGTTTAGATATTGACACTAACCCTTAGAATAAGGTATAATTATAGGCTTATAAAAATTACATAAAACCAAGGCAATAAAATTCTCAACCAAAAACAAATAAACACGTAAAAGTTTCAAAGCCTAACTATTCTCACCACTAAAGTAGGGGGGAGTACTCAAATCCATAAGTTAACTAACCCCGAGCAATCCCTCGCTCGGGGTGATAAGTGTTAATTGACGTTTACCTTACCTTTCCCTTAGTTACCTGGAGACTGAAACCCTCCCCGGTTTAGCATTTGACGGGCATCCCGTCCAGGGGTGTAGCTGTAACCATAACCACCATTGCGGTCTGTGTCATCCATAATTTGAGGGGTCACGAGGATAATCACTTCACTACGCTGATTCTGCTTATTGGTGCTTCTGAACAGAGCACCAAGTAAGGGAATATCTCCCAAAATTGGCACCTTCGATACTGTTGTGCGGTCAGTGTCCTGAATAATGCCAGATAGTATTAACGTCTGACCATCCCGCAGACGAACTAATCCAGAGCTTAGTTCTCGGCGACTGAGGAATGTGATTTCGTTTTGTGCATTATCACTGTTAAATTCTTGAGTTCCCGAGGGAGCTGTGATCACAGGAGATGTCGATAAAGTGATAAAACCATTATCGTCAATTCTGTCAACATTCACCGTTAGGGTTAAACCAGCCTCTTCAATAACCGGGGTGATGGTTCTAGTGGCCACACCACCGTCTAAGTCTATATCTGTCGTTACACTAGTCAATACCTCCTGAACCAACTTGACACTAGCTTCCTGTCCTTCTTGGATCACTAAAGTCGGATCGGTGAGAATCTTGGCGTTGCTGCTCTGTATCTGAGCATCCAAGGTTAATAAAAACTTATCAGGGAACTCAAATAAGGAAGGGAGCTGAAAGGTAAATTCGTCATCCACATTTGACACACCTGGCTGGAATGGATTACTATTTCGACCAAAGCCGGGACGGGCAAAAGGTGATGGAATATTACCTTCAACGAAACCATCAACGATATTATCAAAGGGAGCATTTTGTCTATCGAAGAATATATCACCATTTCCCTCTGGGTCGGAGAATTCAAATGGCGCAACAGTGGGAAACTGACCAGTAACCACAGTGTCTCTACTGGGGGGATTAACCCTACCGAAATTAACGGCTGCAGCTCCGCCATCACTGACTACAAAGGTATCATTAATCCCGAAGGAGAAACTGGCATTATAGGCATCGGTTCCAGACAGGTTAACATCGATAATCTTGACATTTACCGCCACTTGACGGCGACGAGCATCCAACTGTTTGAGTAAAGATGTGGCAATTTCAATTTGCCTGGGCTCACCCACCAGAGATATGGAATTAAGTCGCTCATCCGTAGATACTGCTAATCCTTCTAGCAACAGTGCCCCTTGGCTACCATCTTCCCGCTCAGCGGTAACTGGTTGAATTTCTGGGGCTCGTTGGATTTGTCGCACCACTCGTTGGGTTTCAGGATCGATGATTTCTTCCGTCTCGCTTACTACCTGTTGCACTTCTGCTCCCTGAGTGGCTAAGAAAGTAGCAGCCCCTTGGGCACTGGCTTGATTGAGCCGTAGAGTACGACTAATTAGATTACGAGCAGCTTGAGGGAGTTTTGCCCCAACAAAAATTGTGCTTCCCCGACGGTTAGCCTGAAGACCAGACAGCTGGAGAATATAGTTGAAAGCATCTTGCACCGGTTCGTTTTCTAAATCAATAGAAATGGTGAACTGTGCTACACCCGAGTCTTCATCTGACTCAGCAAAGGCCAGATTGAGTCCAGCAGAACGAGCCAACAGAGACAATACTTCTCGAATCGGTGCTTCTCGTAATACCAAACGGGGCACTAGAGTTGCTGTTCCTAGATCTATAGTGCTAGCAGCAGCATTAATATTAGAAACAGCAATATCCCCTACTGGTGGTGCTACTGCTCTAGGTAAGAAGGGGGGCGCTGGGGCAATCGGTTGCACCGCATTAGCTGGAGCTGCCGGTATCCCATCAATAAGAATTTCTGGCTCAGGTACCAGCACATCTGGTTCAGGAGCCACGATTTCTGGAGGTTCAGGAGTTTCTGAGGGGTTAGCCTCTGTCTCTGGTTCGGAAAGTTCCGCCGGTTTCTCCATCTGTTCCGTTTCAGCATTAGGAACTTGAGCCAGCTTCATCACCGATGAGTCTTGGATAGATAATATCCCCTGATTCTCAGTAGTGGTGTCAATGCCTAAGGTAATTCCCTGAGCATCCCTTTGGATCAGTGAACTGATTGGGAGTTTGTCAGTGCCTCTAATCGTCACCCTGACCCGGTTATCATCCAGTTCCTTAACCGCAACGGCACTGATATTGGGTAGGGGGTTAGTCTGACGGAAGTTAGTCCCTTGGGGCAAACTCAGCTGGGTATTAACCAGATCAGCAACCAACACATTACCTTGGTTAACAGCAAAAATCTGTGGACGCTCATTATCCCCTTTTGTCTCAAGTTTCAGTTCCAGTTCACTCCCCTGCTGGTTGAACCGTATGGCACTAACTTGGCTTGCTGCTACTACAGGCTGTGTTGCCCATAAAGCCACTGCTGTAGCGGCGAACACTCCACCACATACTTGAATCTGTCTCACGGTCACTTCCTCAAATCTCCTGACTCAAATCACAGAAATTATGTCATATTAAGGGCTATTGACAGTTGACTATTGACTATTGACCGTTGAGACGTTAAAGAGAAAAAACTAAACACTCAACAAACAAGAACAACAACAACCATGCCAGCTCAATAAAACAGTAGGTTATCCCAATTTCTAACAACTTGCCTAGCGATCAATTCCCCTATCTTGCCATCTCCCCATCATTACCATGATTAATTGGTAGCAAGAATGCAGCAAGACTAAAGGCACTTAGGATTATTTCTTATTACCTGACTGTTTCTTATCCTCCTTTTCCCCAGCTTTTTCTTCCTCCTTATCCAGATCTCTAGCAGGCATGAGAGCTTCCAGGGTTAAGCTGGTTTTAAGCTTAGGTTGAGGACCAGGAACTACTCTACCTTGCTGTAGCACTAGTGTTTGCGGTTCACTGATTTGAGCTTCTAGGTCTTTGATCAGCAACATCGACTGGAGCCGCTCAAAGCTGCGCATAATTGACTGCACTTGTTGGAAGCTACCCTCAATTTCCACATTGACAGTTCTCCGTTTTAATTTTCCATCAACTAGAGTTCCTAGAGAACCATCATTAACTATATTGATTCCCTCAGAATCTGGCTCATATCTAAGTAAAGTGCCTCTAGTATCCTTAACAAAGGTATTGAGATCAAGCAATAAAGTATCTAGACTTTTTTCTGTAGAAAACAAACTCAAAACCCGACGGTTTTGCTGCTTTGCTTGCTTTAGTTCCTCCTCTTTATCTTTAATTTTTTTCTGGAGTACTTCGGGATTTTGGAGGTCATTTTGCTTGCCTGATAAATCATTTCGTAAAGTCTGATACTCCTGCCAAGCCGGTAACATCAGGTTCATGGCTAAATAGACAGCAGCTGCCAGACCAAGAATACCAAAGGCAATCCCAGAAACTTGGGGAGTAAAAGTAATACCGAAGGCAGTAGGATACTCAGGCTCTTCCTCCTGACCTTCAACACTCATAAACTCGTCATCAGTAGCATAGGTCATTGTTGAATCACTCCTTGAGATTGAAGGTTTCTAATCCGAGTCACTAATCCTACTGCTCCTTTACGGTCTAACTCTTTTAAGATTTCAGAAGCGGGGATATCACTCAGTTGAGTTTTAATAGTGTATTCTACCACTTTTGGTAGGGTATATTTTACCTGAGTTACTAATTCTTTTTGACTCTCAGGAATTTCTAATTTGCTGGGATTATTGACTAACTGAGCTTTGATGAGTTGAGTATCATTTTTGTCGAAAAAGGAAGAATTCTGTAGCGTCAGCAAAAAGTAATTCACATCATCAAAGCTTCGAGCTGTACCGGAAATATCCAGCTCGAGTTTAGGTCGTGAGTTAGCGTTAGACTCATCCTTAGAAGCGTTTTTGTCAGTGACTTGCTGTTGCTCGATGTCTTTAATTTGGACTCCGGGAGGAGTGCGCTCACGAATGTCCTGTAACATCGCTGACCAAGGCTTAATTTGATTAAAGACACTGGCAAGAGCATTAGTTTCGTCGTTGACCAGCTTGAGTTCCTTGTTTAGCTTACTAATTCGTTGCTTTTGTGCCCCCAAGGCTGCCAGTTTCTGGTCAACATCAGCAATTTCCTCCTTCAATCGGGCGTTTTGATGTTGGAGAACCACCCAAAAACCTCCCACCAATCCAGGTAGGATTAGGCCCACTGCAGCTCCAATCAGTAGAGGGGTCATTTCCCCTAAGGCTATCCCTTGTCTACCGCCGACCTCCTGAGGGGACTTAATCTCCTCAGGATTTCGGTCTTTTAAAAAATTAATATCAAGACTATACATAGTGCTATACCTCTCGTAATCCTAATCCAAGCACAGTTCCTAAGCTCGGTCGTTGCACCATCGGAATATCTTTCTCCACTTCTAGGGAAAGAGCCGCCACCGGATCCACCTGAATCGTGGGCAAGCTTAACCGTTGGGTAAAAAATTCATCAAGTTGTCCGATACCACCCCCAGGACCAGCTAGTAGGAGTTGGGCTACTTCTAGATTGTCCATCTGATTGAGGTAAAAATCGATAGAGCGCCGTAGTTCATCAGCAATTTCTCCCAAGACTTGGATCAGAGCTACCATACCTGGATTTACCCCGGTCGAGCCAGTGCGCATGCCATCAACTGGAGTACTGGGAATAGTCATCCCCTGGAGCAGTTCAGTGTTTCTAGAGGCTGGTAAATTCATCGCCCGTGATAGAGCGCTCTGAAGTTGGTAGGTACCAATGGGAACAGTACGGGAAAACTGCGGTACACCATCTACAATAATGGCAATTTCAGTACTATCAAATTCAATATCTACCAGAACGGCTGCCTCTTGGGAAGGAAATTGACGCAGTTGTTCTCGGATAGTCCGAATCAGGGCAAAGCTATTAATTTCGAGTACATCTACTTGTAACCCTACCTGCTCAAAGGTATCGAGATAGCTATCGGTGATTTCTTTGCGAGTAGCCACCAACAGGACTTGCACCTTTTCGATTCCATCTTCATCCACAAAGAAGCCAAGCTTCTGATAATCCAAATCTACTTCTTCCCGGGGATAGGGCAAATATAAGCCAGCTTCATGGTTTAGTACCATATCCCGAAGCTCGTTATCATCTAGCTCAGCAGGAATGGGAATAATCCGAATTACTGCTTCTCGCATTGGTAAAGCAGTGGCAACCCGCTCCACTTTCACTTGACTCTCCTGTAGGGCTTCTCGAATCAGTTCCGCTAAACCAGGGGAATCAACAATTTGTCCTCCTTCCCAGATCCCTTCTGGAACCTCATGAGAATATAGGGTTGTAGCTTTTAGGCTCTGACCTTGCCGCTGCAATTGAGCAATATGAATTCGTTCTGGGGCTAATTCTATACCAACACCTTGCTTGCGGCGGGAAAATAAATTTTTAAGATGGTTAACCATATCTAGCAAAGGGAACAGGGAATAGGGAATAGGTAATAGGGAATAGGGAGTAGGGAGTAGGGGATCAAAAACTATCTTATTTAGATACCAGTAGATACGAGATCTGAGTTAGGTAGATCGGGGTTTGAACATTAGGTTGCTTTTGGTTGCTTTT
>NZ_JAAHHS010000042.1 GCF_010692395.1 Moorena sp. SIO3H5 | reverse complement strand
TCTTTCAACGACTCCAACCGATGAAGAACTAGAAGCGGTCTTTATCAAGACCGATGCCGATTTAAGTGGAACCATCGAATTTCCTGAATTTGCGGAATGGGTGGTCAACAAGGTAGACCTCACTTCCCAAGATGATCTACGGGAAATCTTTTCCCTGATTGATTTAGATGGCAATGGTTCTATCTCAGTCGATGAATTACGTCAATTGTTGGACTCGTTGAAAGTTAATCTTAGCGAAGATGAACTGACGACACTCATTGTCAAAGCAGACAGTAACAACAATGGTGTAATTGACTACAAGGAATTCCTGGAAAGTGATGAACTTTGGAGTCAAATCAAGTTAACAGTTGGTGTCACCCGTTCCTTTAAGGAAATTCTGAAGCAGTATACCCAACTGGCTGAAAATCCTCAAGTAGGGTTCGGCACCATTAATCCCCTACCCTATGGTAAAGAAAATGCCGCCAAAGTGGGATATGACGTATCCCAACTTCCTGACCAAGTTTGGGAGTCTTCCTGTATGTGCGGTAATTCTTTTTCCCTTGGCCCGATTAACCAAGGTGAAACCGTTGTCGATTTAGGATGTGGTGCCGGTGCTGACCTTTGTGTTGCTGCTAGTTTGGTAGGTGAAACCGGGAAAGTCATTGGTGTAGATATGACCGCTGCAATGGTGAAAAAAGCCCGTGAAAATGCTGAATTATGTAACTTCACGACTATTGAAGTGATTAAAGCACCCTTTGATATGGGCAAACACGAAGACATTCCCGAAAGTGTAGCGGATGTGGTTATTTCCAATGGGACATTTAACTTATCACCTCGTAAAAAATGTGCTTTTGTCCAAGCCTATAATTGCTTGAAACCAGGGGGTAGGTTTTATTTCGTGGATGTAGTTCGCGAAGGAAATTCTGAGTCAGAAATACAAGAAGGGAGTTGGTGCGATTGCGTAGCAGGCGCTATACCTATTTCCAAAGTGTTAGAACTAATGGAATCAGTTGGATTTGTCGAATGTGAACATGTCGGCTTCACCAGTTACCGCACCTCTGACTATACAGTCACAGCTACCTTCCGAGCTAAAAAAGCCGACTAGTTTAAACACAATAATACTTACATTGAGTTGACAAATTTATCTAAAGTTAGTTGAATCAAATTAAAGTGCTCAAAACAAAAAAAGGATAAAAATATGACCAGTGGAAAAACTGTCAAACTGAGCAAATATGCTGAGCATAAATATGGCTTTTCTTCTAACACTTCAGTTGATTTGGAGGTGGGGGTAAATTACGGCTGCGCCTTATTGGCGATCGCTGGTGCAGATGGAGAACTAGCAGAAGAAGAATTACAGTGGTTTATTGACGAACAAGAAATGATGGCGGAAGACTCTGAAGCTGTTCAAGAGTACGTTGAAACCCTCCGCAAATTCGATTGGAAAAATGCTAACCTTGAAGAGCTATTGAGTGGAATCAAGTATGATTTTACATTTAATTTTCGCAGCTCAATGTTGTACCAAGCGATCAAAATGAGTCGAGCTGATGGGAACTACCATGAAAAAGAAAAAGCAGCGGTGGCTAAAGCGGCGGAAATTTTAGGAGTTGAACCCAGCGTGGTTGTTAGTCTAGAGTCCGTGGCGGAAATGGAAGAGACAACCGATCGACTGCGGATTGCTTTATTTGAAACAGATAGTTAATTCTGGTTCACAGCTTTTTAAAGAGGATTTCGATCTACTTGCCTGATCAGTAAAATGAAATCCTCATTAACCAGCAGTGGTTATACTCTTTGATTTCAGTTAAGACCATTGGATGCGTGGCTCTATTTTGGAATTAGGAACCTAGTAGAGTATCTAGGCGAAAATTGTGGGTTAATTATTATTCCAGATGCTATCTACTTTAGAGGAAATTGTTGGGGTTATTGAGTTTTTTGAGCGTTCGCTTAGCGTGGCCTACGAGCAATCCCTTTTGTTTGATTGAAGCTTACCGGATTCCTAAAAATGATCAGCACCCCCTAATTTCCGTAATCCCTATCTTTTGCTAAGGTTTAAACTTTCAGAGCAGAGCGATCCCCTGGAAAATCCTCAAAAATTGCGCCTCGTTTCATTAGGTCAGGCTTCATCGATTGATCAATTCCTGGGTTATTTCCAAAACGGGCATTTTCTACTTCAGCACCAATTAGGTTGGTACCAATTAGGTTGGCACGACTCAGGTTGGCACGACTCAGGTTGGCACCACTCAGGTCGGCACCACTCAGGTCAGCACCACTCAGGTCGGCACCACTCAGGTTGGCACCACTCAGGTTGGCACCACTCAGGTCGGCACGAATCAGCTTGGCACGACTCAGGTCGGCATTCCTCAGGTTGGCACCATTCAGGTCGGCATGCCTCCGGTCGGCACCCCTCAGGTCGACACCCCTCAGGTCAGCACCCCTCAGGTAGCCACGAATCAGTTTGGCACGAATCAGGTAGTCAAGAATCAGGTTGGCACCACGAATCAGGTTGGCACGAATCAAGTAGGTACCACTGAGCTTGGCACCCTTCAGCTTGGCACCTCTGAAGTTAACACCTTTGAGGTCAGTACCCCTCAAATCGGCACCTCTGAGGTCGGTACATCTGAGGTCGGCACCACTCAGGTCAGCATCACTCAGGTCAACACCCCTCAAGTTTCGACCCACAGCTCCACGGCTAGCAATCTCTTCTACTAGATGCCATTTTTGATCATCCTCTGACCTTTCGCTCAAAATTTGAATATCTTGAACAGGAAAACCGCTTAATTCGTTGAGTTCTCCTGATTTTAGCCGAGATACAAGGCGTTCGATATCCTCTGGAGAACCCTCTACAATTAATCGGATGCTGCCTGGTTGAATATCAATAATGTTTATACTGTCTCCTGAATAGGCTTGTAAAATAGATTGAATCAATTTTAAATTTTCAACTGAATCTATATCACCTTCTAAGACAATAGAAACTTTAATTGTTTTACTTTGTTTATCGATTACAGTCACTTCGCGCCTAGGTGCTTGCCCTTGCTCCACCCCCTCCACCAGCTCTAAGCTACTGTAATAATTTCTGGTTAGCGGTTTTGATCCGTTTTCCTCTGCTATTCCTGCGATTTCTGTCCAGTCTAGTTTCAGTCCATCGCATATCCGTTTAAAGGAATCCAGCTGAATTGGCTTGAAATTAAAAAACTTTGTTACTGTAGTGCGACCTATAAATTGTAATTTTGCAAACTCACTTTGAGACTCAAATCCTAGCCTTATTAAAGCCTTTTTAGCTTTTTCCATACCGTTTGAAGATGCGGTGATAGTTACTTTTTTATTTTTTTTTCCTGGACTACACTTTTTCATCGTATGGCTAATTTTTGATAACTATAGTAATAGCTGTAATAATTTTTTAAAAATCAACGTAGTAAGCGATGCAGCCCTAAATCACCAAACTAAATAATTCCCTGAGCCAAAGTTCCCTATTCCCTGCCGCCAGCGCCATAACCTTTAGCGCAATCACAACTCAGTCACAACGCAATCAAACGAAACCCAGAACATATTAGCAACTAATCCATTGTCCAGTCAAGGGTTCGGTTTTTGTGGGTAACCATTAAAAGTAGCAGTCAAGCGTACCAGTTACAACAAAAACCTATGGCTCATAAAACTCTGAGAATCAAAGAAATGGTTCAAGCTGCTATTATATCGATATTACTTGGGGGGTCACTTACCCTAGCGGTAATTGATGAACAATACCGCCCCACCTTTATGGATATGGCAAAAATAGGTCTTGGAGGCTATCTGGGACTTTCACTGCCTAAATCTAAAGGTAAATAAAATGATAGCGCAAGGTGAGGGAACAGGGAACAGGGAACAGGGAACAGGGAACAGAACCTGACACTTTTTTAGAGGTTGTCTGGGAAGTTCCATTTGCTACATCCAAGCCCCCTAAATCCACCAATTTTGATACTGTTGGCGAAATATTTCGTGAACATTCCTTGAAGCCCCATCAGCCCTCACCCCCAGCCCCTCTCCCAACCTTGGGAGAGGGGAGCAGATTACGGCATAATAAGGGTTTCACGAATTCGCCAAAGGTATCAATTTTGGGGGACTTTTACCATAAAATTGATTCTTGTTCCCCCCAGCGAGGGATTGCTCGCTGGGGGGCTAGGGGGGCAAAAATCAGTATCAAAAAACTTTTAATATATCCTATTATAGGTCAAAATTATAATTATACTCTTTGCCTAAATTATTAGGTTTTAGATAATGAATTATGAACAAATGTCTATCCAACAGATCAGCACAGAGTATATTGCTATAGATCCTGACTTTTGTGGTGGTAAACCTCGCATTATTGGCACTAGAATGCCTGTGGCAACTATTGCCACAATGTATTTGGAGATGGGAGAATCCTTAGAAGAAATTGCCTCTGAGTATCATTTATCTAAGCCAGCGGTTTATGCGGCAATGGCCTATTATTACGATCATCGGGAAGAAATTGACCGCCATACCGCAGAAAGTGCAGCGTTTGTGGAACAAATGAAGCGCAATAGTATAGCAAAGGGAATAGGGAATAGGGAATAGGGAATAGGGAAAAAATCTTGTTTACATCATTACTATTAGAAACGCTATCTACTCTAGAGGAAATGGTTGGGGGTATTGAGTATTTGTAAGCGATCGCTCTTAGCGGAAGCGAAGCTTCATCGCGTAGCGTGGCCAAAGGCCAATCGCGTTTTTTTGGTGGATGCGATCGCGTAGCGTGGCCAAAGGCCAATCGCATTATTTGCTTTAAGCGATCGCGTAGCGTGGCCAAAGGCCAATCGCGTTTTTTTGCAGGAATCCCTATCTTTCGCTAGGAGTAACACTTTCCGAGCTATCCCCTGGCACATCTTCAAACATTGCCCCTCGTTTGATTAAGTCATCCTTGATGGATTCATCAATTCCCGGGTTATCTCCAAATTGAGCATTGTCCACGATAGCACGACTGAGCTGGGTATCAGTGAGGTCGGCACTTTTTAGGTTGGCATTACTGAGGTCGGTACCACTGAAGTTGGCACCACTAAGCTTGGCACCATTTAGGTTGGCACCACTCAGGTCAGCACCACTAAGCTTGGCACCATTTAGGTTGGCACTACTGAAGCTGACACCACTGAGGTCAGAACCATGGAGGCTGGCACCACTGAGGTTGGCACCACTGAGCTTAGCACCCCTCAGGTCGGCACGATTCAGACTGGCACCACTGAGCTTGGCATCAGTGAGCTTGGCATCAGTGAGCTTGGCACCACTGAGATCGGCACCACTGAGATCGGCACGACTCAGGTCGGCATGATCCAGACTGGTACCACTAAGCTTGGCATCAGTGAGGTTGGCATTCCTCAGGTCGGCATTACTGAGGTTGGCACCCCTCAGGTCGGCATTCCTCAGGTCGGCATAACTAAGGTTAGTATCAGTTAGGTCGGCACGACTCAGGTTACTATAATATAAGTTTGTACCCTTGAGCTTGGCATCAGTGAGGTTGGCACCACTGAGGTCGGCATTACTCAGGTTGACTCCCTTGAGCTGGGCAGCACTGAGATCGGCACCACTGAGGTTAGCACTAATCAGGTAGGTACCCTTAAGGTAGGCATTACTCAGGTCAGCACCACTTAGGTAGGCATTACTCAAGTCAGCACGACTGAGGTCAGTATCACTTAGGTCAACATCACTCAGGTCAGCATTCCTCAAGTTTCGACCCGCAGCTCCAGTGCTGACAATCTCTTCCACTAGACGCCTTGCAATCAAGTCCTCAAAAATCGGGATAAAACGGGATTTAACGACATAATATGGACATTAAGGTTTTGCTAGCGCTAGAGTATACTTAAGATATAGGACATAGCCAGTTAACGATGCCAAAAAAAGTAGACGCAACAAAGAAAATATCGACTCAAATCGTCCCTGTGGTGGGGATGACTAAGTCGGTTGAATTTGATTTGCTGTCTACGATGAAAAAACTAGGCACAGTCAGGTCTGACTCTTACAATAAGCTAGGCAGTATCAGTCATTGGAGCCTTGACTGGAAAAAAGCCTACCCAGAAGTCAGGAGCTTTAGAACTCCTGAGTCCTTAGGACTGCCTTCCAAGTTGATGGAATGGACAGTCAGCGATGTAGCAAAAGCCATTACAGCTCAACAGGCGGCCTGTACAGAGGCAGTCGTCAAGAAGGTCTACAAGAGATTTTCTGGAAAGGAAAACCAAAAAATAAGAAAGGAACTTTGTAAACAGCTCAAAACCTTAGCTTTTCTGGATAATCCATTACTTCACAGACTCGTCAGGAAAGAGTTTCAACGAGGACATTCTTGGGTTAAAAATCAGATAGTTTATCAACAAGGAGGTTATAGCTGTAAGCGACTCTCTCGTAACACTTACCAACTGGAATTAGCTGGGCTAAAGAGAGGAAAAAGAAACAGGATAGTTGTTAGGTCTAATCGAAAAATCAAAGGACAGATTAGATTAATCTATAACCAACTCCTACAAAGGTTTGAGGTTCACTTTTTAGTAGATTATGGTACCGCCGAAATTCCTGTTAATCGTCGTGCTATCGGGGTAGACAAGGGATACACTGAGGCTTTCTATGATTCAGACGGTCAGGCACACGGAAAAGACTTGGGCAAAGTAGCAACCAAGAAGTCCGATCGAATATGTGCCAAGAATCGCAACAGAGGAAAGCTTTGGGCTATACATAGAAAACTAGAGAAAATAGATCCAGTTAAGTCGGCTCGAATACTCAAAAACAACCTGAGCAGAAAAACAGAAAATCGCCGATATAGAAAAAATCAATCAGAAATAAAGGCGATTATAGGAGCCGCTTCCAAATCCCTTTTAAAAGGAGAATCACTAAAAGTATTTGCTGAAGATTTAACACAACCGATTAAAAATAAACGCCAGTCCAAGGCTATGTCCCGTAAGCTTAATAGTTGGATGAAAGGAGAAATGCGGGACTCCTTGCATAAATGGGCTAATTGGACTGGATCTGTTGTCACAGAAGTCCAGCCGAGCTACACGTCGCAAGTTGACTCCGTAACTGGAACCCTGTTGGGGAAAAGGAGTGGGGACAGCTTTACCAGGTTTGATGGGGTCGTGTTGCAGGCTGACCACAATGCTGCCAAAAACATCCTTGCTCGGGGTACAGACAAGGAAATTTCCCGGTACATGAATAAAACCGAGGTTCAAGCAGTGTTGTTGCGCCGTACCGCGCGTTTCTTGAGAGGTATGGGATTGAGTTTGGCTGATGCGGTTGAGCTTGGATGGCTTGATTCTAAGCATAGCAAAACTCGGGCTTTCAAGGAACTCCTTACCGGGATGTAAGGAGCGCCCAGATAGATGAGTGGGAGGCTTGACTCCAATTGCTGTTCGACCACTCCTCACTCGGGCGACAATAAAATACACCTTGACCGTTTTATCCGGGCTTATCCCAATTAATTACGGTTTAAGAGTATCCCATTTAGGATCAAGCTCATTATTTTGATCATCCTCTGAGGTTTTGTTCAAAATTTTAATATCTTGAACAGGAAAACCGCTTAATTCTATTACTTCTCCTGATTTTATCTGAGATACAAGCCGTTCGATATCCTGTTGAGAACCTTCTACAATTAATTGGATACTGTCTCGTTTAATATCACTAATTTTGATAGTCTCTCCTGAAGAGTTTTGTAAACTAGATTCAATCCGTTTTAAATGTTCTGCTGAATCGATATCCCCTTTTAAGACGATAGAAGCGTTAATGGTTTCAGGTTGTCTATCGACTACAGTTACTTCCACGGGTGGTTGCTGTTGTTCCACCAGCTCTGAGCTACTGCCATCATTTTGGCTTACTGCTTCCGATTGCTTTTCCTCTGCTATTCCCGCAATTTCTATCCATTTTAATTTCAGAGCCTGGCATATCCGTTTAAAGGAATCCAGCTGAATTGGTTTGAAATTAAAAAACTTCGTCACTATACTGTCACTGAGACCTTGGGATTTTGCCAAATTACTTTCCGACTCAAAATCTAGCCTGATTAACGCTCCTTTGGCTGTCTCTACACCAGTTGACGAAGCGGTTATAGTTAGTTTTTTATAAGGGGTTTCTTGACTCAAATCTGTCATATCAGGGAATAGGGAACAGTTTTTTATATTATCTTGGCGCAGCCCTATAAGATTTAGCCCTAGTAAAACTACGGAATAATACAATTATAAAAACAAATAGTAGTAGCAACCAACCCCTTGGATAGTCAAGGGTTATGGTTGTTATGTTAATCATTAAACGTAGCAGTAAAGCTTAAAAATAGTTACCGAAAAAACTAATCAAGCAAACAAAATTGTTGCCCAATATCGACACTCTTACCGCGACTCCCGATTCCCGATTCCCTACTCCCGATTCCCTACTCCCTAAAACCAACCTTGTGATCGGGAGCGAAAGGTAGCGATCGCTCCATGATCAAAACAGTTTGCATCTTGGTTGGTAGATTCGGTAAAAATCCAAAAATCTACCTCAACTTATCCAAGAATAACTAATTCCACATTAGCCACTTCTGAGCATTTAGCCGTTGTATGGTGTAATGAACCATTAGAGGAAGAGTAACTTTCCGTTCATCAATCATAAATGACTCGATTGTACTAGGTTTAACACCATTAGCTGACGCAGAGAAAGCCTTTTGTTTTTTAATATCTTCGTCTAGGAAATAAAGGTTAAATTGACGTTGCCCATTTTGCCAACTACCCATTACTTGCCAACAGTCATCCATTTGACTCAAACTCGGAATGGGGATTTTCTGTTTAGCAAAGGTCACATCTACATCATCAATACCTTGTTTGGCAAAAGCAGTCTTAAGGGCTGGCACATAATGTTGTTCCACAAATTCTGTGAAAGGTTTATCTTCAACTGCTGGTGGTTTAGCTTTTTTAGCTTTTGCCCCAGCAGCAGGCTTTTTAGCAGCAGGGGCCTTAGCCGCTGGTTTGTCTTCTGATTTTTCAGCAGGCTTTTTAGCCGCAGGAGCCTTAGCCGCTGGTTTCTCTTCTGATTTGCCCGCAGGCTTTTTGGCCGCAGGAGCCTTAGCCGCTGGTTTCTCTGCTGGTGTATCAGAAGGAGTATTGGCTTCCTCAGGGTTAGGTAACGGTTGGGTTTCTTCCGCCATAGCTAATGTAAGTCGTTATCTTTAGTCTGGATAATCCTATCTTACTGGCGAAGGGTTGGACAGATGGGTCGGGAGTCGGGAATCGGGAGTGGGGAATCGGGAATCGGGAATCGGGAATCGGGAATCGGGAGTCGGGAGTCGGGAGTCGGGAGTCGGGAGTCGGGGAGAATTCTCTGGACTTGAGATAAACGCGATTGGCGGTAGGCCACGCTAGTGGAACGCATTTGTCAGTAGCTTTGGCGTTGCTGAATTAACTAATGAATAGGAGTAGAGTGGGCATCCTGCCCGCTCGAAAATATTGATAACTGGCAAGATGCCAGTTCCACCAAGATGCCAGTTCCACCAAGATGCCAGTTCCACTAATTAATAGGAGTAGAGTGGGCATCCTGCCCGCTCGAAAATATTGATAACTGGCAAGATGCCAGTTCTACCAAGATGCCAGTTCCACCAAGATGCCAGTTCCACCAAGATGCCAGTTCTACAGGTGCGGTATAGTGCTTTCTAACCTAATCAGGTACACAGGATTTTTTCCCTCTTGCCTCTTGCCTCTTGCCTCTTGCCTCTTGCCTCTTGCCTCTTGCCTCTTGCCTCTTGCCTCTTGCCTCTTGCCTCTTGCCTCTTGCCTCTTGCCTCTTGCCTCTTGCCTGTTCCCTGTTCCCTGTTCCCTACTCCCGATTCCCTATAGCTAGCTTTTTTCTCTTAACAGAGTAATTAACGACTAACACCTGATGCTCCAGAGGATGGCAAACCTGAAAGAACTATACTAAAGTATATGAGTACTGAAAATTAATCCTCAAAAAATTAATTATCAGATTTAATAGCATGTAAATAATGCTATGGAAGTAATTGTATTATCAATATTATTTGAATTGAGGGTGTCTTAAACTAGTTGATAATCCCCCTAGGAGCCAGGGCAAATCTACTAAAACTAAACACGAATAAGAAATAACTAACAACTAATCTATATGGTCTGGTCAGAGCAACAGCTGTTACATGGTGGTAAATACAAGATCGAGAAAATTCTTGGACGTGGAGCGTTTGGAATTACCTACAAAGCAGTCCATCAGTTACTCAATCAAGATGTTGTAATTAAAACACCACACGAAAGCCTGAGATTGGCTCCAGACTACCCCAACTATGGCCAAGAATTTATCAAGCACGGACAACTGCTTGCTCAATTGTCTGCTGACCTGGATTCCCTGGTGCCGGTCAGAGACTTGTTTCAAGAAGGAGATACCTACTGCCTCGTAATGGATTTTATTCCCGGGGAAAGTTTGTGGCAGTTGGTACAACGCACAGGACCATTACCTGAAACTGATGCAGTAGAGTACATCACTCAAATTGGGTCAGCCTTGAATCTAATCCATGGAGTAGGGCTAGTGCATTTAGATATCAGCCCTCATAATATTGTAGTCAGTAACACTGGCCAACCGGTATTGATTGACTTTGGCATTCCTGGGGATATACTCCGAGATAGTAATGTGTCGAGCCATATCGACAATAAACCATTTCGACCCTACGAGCTATACTACCAAGGCAGTCGTCACGCCACGGTGGATGTGTACTCTCTAGCGGCTTCGATGTACTATGCCGTAACCGGTCTAAATCCTACCGAGTCAATTTACCGCAAGTATGACGGTGAAGAGCTGGTGCCACCAAACCAACTGCTTCCTAGTATTAGCGATCGCTTAAATCAAGTAATTCTCCAAGGCATGGCCTTAGAGCCAAAAGACCGTCCTCAGTCAGTGCAGGAATGGTTACAGCCCTTGACTGAAGAGGATTATTTCATCTGTTTGAGTGAAGTTGATGACCTTAGTTCTGATGTAGGAGTAGATTACCGCCCATTACGGGATTTACTAATGCATAGAAAGTGGCAAGAGGCAGATCAAGAAACTCTCGCTGTTATGCTCAAAGCCACAGGACGAGAACAAGAAGGCTGGCTTGACATCCCAGATATCAACACCTTTCCTTGTACAGACCTCTATACTCTCAACAGCCTCTGGCTAAAGTACAGCAATGGGCGCTTTGGCTTTAGTGTACAGAAACAAATCTGGCAGAGCTTAGTGACCGAGAGTGTGCAGGTAACTCCTGGTGCCGATTATGAGTATGAAACTTACTGTCGCTTTGGCGATCAACTCGGATGGCACACCAACGAAAAGTGGCTAGATTACGTTGAGCTGCCCTTCACCCTCAATGCTCCCCAAGGGCATCTACCAGTCAGCTATGTCGGATTCTTTTCCGGTTGGGCATACTTTGCCTTTTTTATGGGTGGCGTATCTCTCTTCTCTCGCCTTGAGATATGTAGTATTTAGCAGTTTTTATAGCGGTTTGTAATTCGGTCTGGGTGTTAGGGAATCGGGAATCGGGAATCGGGAATCGGGAATCGGGAATCGGGAATCGGGAATCGAGAAACCATACTGTGTACCTCATTATTATGAAAACGCTAGATAATTGCTCTATAATATAGCGTTTATTGCATGTACGAGGTACAGTTAGCCACCTCAAAGTCCCCCTTTTTTAAGGGGGATTTAGGGGGATCCCTTAGTAACTCATGGAAAACATAATTGCTATAACTATTATTTGATTAATTTTCAAAAAACTCTAAAAAATAATTATTATTGCTGCTAAATAAGCATCTAAATTTAGAGAATAAAAATTTGATTCATCTCTGATTAATATATCCATAAATACACCTTAATAAGGGTTTATTTTTAATCTAATTAATTCTTTTTTTATGTTCCCGATTCCCGATTCCCGATTCCCGATTCCCTGTTCCCGATTCCCTGCTCCCTGCTCCCTGCTCCCTGCTCCCTAAAAACCAGAAATTTTTACCTCACAAGTTGTAGAATTGCTATATATGATCTCAATAAAGTAAAAAGCATTAGCCAGAATGACTATCGGGATTTGGGTACTAGGGGATCAACTTTGGAATGAACAATCAGCCCTAAAAAGTTGTCAACAAAACCATCAAAATACGCCAGTAATTCTGATTGAATCCCTAAGCTACGTCCAACAAAGACGCTACCACCGCCAAAAACTGGTATTCATTTGGTCAGCCATGCGCCACTTTGCTGAGGAATTACGCCAGCAAGGTTGGCCAGTCAGCTATGAAACAGCGGACAACTTTGAAACGCCTCTCCAAGCCTGGGTCACCAAAAATACGATTACCGAACTACGGGTAATGACGCCCAATGACCGACCCTTTGCAGAAATAATTGGCAACCTAAAACTAAATTGCCAAATTACCTTTATTCCCAACAATCATTTTCTGTGGAGTGAGTCTGATTTTAAAACCTGGGCGAAATCTCAAAAACGTCTAATAATGGAAAACTTTTATCGGGTCGGGCGTAAGCGATTTAATAGTTTGATGGCAGGAAATCAGCCAATTGGTGGCAAATGGAATTTCGATAAACAAAATCGTAAACCCCCAAAACGTAATCTAAATCCACCAGACGCCCTTTGGTTTGAACCCGACTCAATCACCCAAGAAGTGATCAACTCGGTTAATGGTCAAAATTTTCCCACCTACGGAAAAACCGAACCATTCCGTTGGGCGGTCAATCGCCATCAAGCTCTTCAAGTATTAGACTTTTTCCTTCACCATCGCCTACCCAATTTTGGTCCCTATCAAGATGCCATGGTTACCAACGAAGATACCATGTGGCACTCCCTAATTTCCCCTTACCTCAATATCGGCTTACTCCAACCAAAGGAAGTAATTAAAGCAGTGGAGAACGCTTATCACCAAAACCAACTTGACTTAAGCAGCACAGAAGGATTTATTCGTCAAGTGCTGGGTTGGCGAGAATATATGCACGGCATTTATATCTATATGAACCCTGACTACTCCCAAAGCAATTGGTTCAACCACACCCAGCCCCTACCTGACTTTTACTGGCATGCCGAGAAAACAGATATGAACTGTTTACGCCAAATTTTGAGTCAGCTTGAACGCACCGGTTATGCCCATCACATTCAGCGACTGATGGTGTTGAGCAATTTTGCCCTAATTGTTGGAGTTTCCCCTCAAGGGATCGAAGAATGGTTTCATGGAGCCTTTATCGATGCCTATGATTGGGTGATGCAAACCAATGTGATTGGCATGGGTCAGTTTGCCGATGGCGGCATCCTAGCATCCAAACCTTACGCTGCATCAGCTAATTACATCAATAAAATGAGCGACTACTGCAGCAGTTGTGCTTACAATCCTCGGAAACGCACTGGGCCCGGAGCCTGCCCCTTTAATTTCTTCTACTGGGATTTTCTTTGCCGCCACCGTGACCAACTCAAGGCTCAAGGCCGCATGAGTTTAGTGTTGTCTCACTTGGACAAAATCTCTGATCAAGACATACAACAAATTCGTGAAGAAACTTTTAGGTGGCGTAGAGACAATCTACCTGACTATACCACATAATTAGGTTAGAAGCAATTAGTCAGTGGTTAGATTTTTTTTCCTTGTTTTTTCCTTGAGGAGTCAACTCAAGAGTTTGTTAATCAGACTTGGATAATTAATTAGGGGTTTAAATCTATAATTACCCCATCTATGGTCACCAGTTTTCCACCGCCAACGAAACTGTAAGAATTCTTATCGTTTGTCCCAACTTTCCCCCACAGATTCCCCACTGTTTCCACACAGAGCTTCAAGCTTTTCCACAGTTTTCCCATAGTTTTCCACAAGCCTCAACGGTGGCATTAGGTATTCCAGTTTTACTGGGGATTTTCCCGACTTAGTATTACGCAGCAGTTAAGGCCGCAGTTTATGTAAAGTTATGTAACAAAAAAGCGCCTCAAACCCTGATTATTTCGTATACATTTCGGAATTTCAACAAGAGTTGTAATATTTCGCAGCATTGACAAACCCACCCCATTTCAGATGAAAATGGTGCGACCAACCTATAAAAAAATTTGCTCTAAACTAACCTACGCCCACCAGCAGGGGTTAGCACGGACTACCCTACCCGATTTGGGGATAGTTCTTAACTAAAGCAAGGGTGGCATCAAAATTCAGTGCTTCGGTGCTGGCTTGTCTTGGCTTTCTTGTAGCCAAGGCAGTTATCTGAAGTGCTTGAAATCAGGTGGCTTTTTCCAAAAAAACCTTTATATGAAGAGGTGATTATGAACGCAACAGTAAGTATCCTGGCAGAAATCCCCGAAGACCTGCATGAGTCTCTCAAGCGCTACCTAGAAACCCATCCTAGCTGGGACCAAGACCGGGTCTTCGCAGCAGCACTTTCTCTGTTTTTGCTCCAAAATGGTATTGGTAAGACCCCAGAAACGTCCCAGAGTTATCGCGCTTGTGCTCGTGTCTATCTGGAATCCTTATTTCAATATCCTGCTTAATTAATCCGGGATGGGGAAAGGTATAACGTGTTATATATAACGTGTGAAATATAACATGTAAAGTATGACGTGTCAAGTTCAGCACCCATGCTTGCACGGCTTCCCCCTATTCCCCACTCCCCTGTTATGATGTCCGGAAACATCGAGATCATAAACCGTAGGTAATGGGTAACCCATTACCCATTACCCATTACCGAAACGATTTTTGAGTATGAGCACTATCGAAAAAACCGGACAGATTATAATTCCTCAACTGATTGTGGGTTTAGGTAATCCGGAACCCAAATACGATAACACCCGACATAATATCGGTTTTGAAGTGGTAGATGCGATCGCACGTCGATTACAGATTTCAGGGAGCGAACATCGCCGCTTTCAGGGATGGTTTGGTCAAGGAATTGGACTAAAAGGAAATAAGCTAAGCTTGCTTAAGCCTCTTACATACATGAATCGCTCTGGACAAGCAATTCGGGCGGTGACTGATTGGTACAAGCTAACACCTGAGTCAGTCCTGATCATTTATGATGATATGGACTTACCAGTAGGGCGTTTGCGTATGCGCCTTTCCGGTTCAGCGGGAGGACACAATGGGATGAAATCCGCTATTGCCCATCTCGGTACCCAAAACTTCCCTCGCCTGCGGATTGGCATCGGTAAATCCAGTCAGAAGCCAAACACGATCTCCCACGTCCTAGGAAAATTTTCACCCCAGGAAGCTGAGTTAATGTCTGAAGTAGTCCAACTAGCCGTTGAGGCGATTGAACTGTCTCTTAAGCAAGGTGTGGAAAAAGCAATGAGTCTCTACAATAATCGGAATCTAGCAACTGTAGCAAAGGGAACAGGAAGTGGGGAGTAGGCAGTAAGGAAGTCGGGAGTCGGAAAAAATCCTGTGTACCTCATAGGTATGATCAAGGCTATAGTTACAAGCTATAGTTACAAGCTCTAGTTATAGCGCTACGCTATAACTCACATAATCTGATTAAGGCAGGAGATATCAGCTGAGCCAAAGTGTACACTCAAGGCAATATTCAAGTTTTCCAGAGACGGGACTAACCAGGGTACGCTGTTTCTAGTTTCGGACTCGTAGTGGTTAAACAAAATCGAAAATCGCTTTTCTAAATAGGGCTTGACTTTACGGCAGATCAATACTATTTTTAGCAATAGTCCAGTGGTAATGGTGGTTCCTAGATTGGTAATCAAATCAACAAACGTATAGTGATTGGGGCGCTTAGGACTTTCCACCACCAAAAAGTTTAACAATTGACTACAGGTGCGCACCACCATAAATTCATTGGGCCTTTGGTAATCCCATTCAGGCAAGGTGTTTTGCAAATGAGTATACAATCGCTCGTTAAACTGTTGCTTCCCATAGGCTTGGTCAATCGAGGCAATCAAATATTCATATAAATCGTCCTTGAAGTCTTTGAAATAGACTGTGTGCCGACTGTGGGTATGGAAGCTACGAGCAAAATCTCGGTAAGTGTAAGACCCTTGCACTTTGCCAACAAACTGCTTGAGAGCACTGGCCAACTCCCGTTCGGTCAGCAATGTCGGATTTGACACTGGTTGAATAATTCGTTTTGGAGTCGTGATCGAGCGATTTCGCATGACATTGGCGCATCGCACCTGATAGGTTACGTACTTGGATAAATCACACTCAAAGCGCCGTTGAACCCTAGCTTGAACTTGCCGGACAGTTTGCTGATATTCCTGAGAGCTGTCTTCACTGAGTAAGCAATGTTCATATAAGTAAGGATACCGCTGAATCAAGTTTGCCACTCGCTTAGAACCATTAGAGTATTGAGGTGTATCATTCATTACTATAGACAGACGTTGCAAGGTTAGATATTGCTCTGTTCTTTTGAACAGCTGCATTAGTTCCCGCAGGCGTCTAGGAGCCCGAGAGTGAACCCTCAAAGCAGGCGGCACATGATCAAACAAAGCGACCAATTCTTGGACTGCTCTTCTGGTGTGTGGTTTCAGATGCCAGTGATTGATCAAAATATGGCAGCAGCGATTGATCACAAATCGGAACTCTGTCGGAGCCCGCTTATCCATTACTATCTTTTCCAAGGCCAACCAGATGTCAAAATCTTCGTATCCTACTCCATCCAGGAAGAGCCTTTGGAAGCGTTCAACTGATTGCTTTGGTGATTCTACCCTTACCCACTGGAGTAAGTGATTGTAGACTTGCTGCTCTTGCAAGCTAATATGTCGAATTTCCGATTCTTTAGAGTCTCTCCAGGTGGTCACTTTAGGTAGCTCTCCTAGGTGCTAAAGCTAGGGCTCATCAATGGTGGTTGGCTTGAAAAGATGAAAATTCAACTTTAAATGGCTTAGCTAACACAAAGAGAGTTTGGCCTATCACAATTAATCTACAGCGGTAGATATATTCTAATGATCACCTAAACTTGAGGTGAGCTATTATATTATTAGTATATCTTCATCTACTCTTTACCTAATTGTGCAAATGAGTGTAAATTGTGAAAATTAAGTAAAAACAATGTGAAAGTTATTGAATTACCGGAAAAATAGAGCGTTTAGATAAAACAGCACAATTAGGACACTGGGAGAAAAATAAGGTTATGGTGTGTCGGCTTCTTGTAGGAAAATTAGTTGACATTCTCGCCGCCAAGACAGTAGGCATTCCAGAAAAAATCCTGGAAAAGTCATTCACTGGCATTACCACAGATACCCGTCACCTTGAGCCTGGTCAACTATTTTTAGCACTGCGGGGTGAAAAGTTTGATGGTCATGATTATGCCGCTCTGGCTGTAGAGAAGGGGGCATTAGCGGTCATTGCTGAGGCGACTAACGTCAGCCAACTCGAAGGATTGCCCCTGATTCATGTAGAAAATACTCTCAAAGCCTACCAGCAAATTGCTCGGTGGTGGCGTGACCAGTTTCAGATTCCGGTGATTGCTGTCACTGGTTCTGTAGGCAAAACTACCACTAAGGAGCTAATCGCAGCAGTTTTGTCTACTAAAGGCACTGTACTCAAAACCCAGGCCAATTACAACAATGAAATTGGTGTACCCAAAACCTTGCTGGAGTTGGCACCAGACCATGACTATGCTGTAATCGAGATGGCCATGCGTGGTTCAGGACAGATTGCTGAATTGACCGACATCGCCAACCCTACGGTGGGTGTTATTACTAATGTGGGTACAGCTCATATTGGTCTGTTGGGTTCTACGGAAGCGATCGCAAAAGCCAAATGTGAGTTATTAGCCCATATGTCCAACAACGGTGTCGCGGTTCTCAATCACGACAATCAACGCCTAATTGATACCGCAGCTCAGGTTTGGCAAGGGCAAACCATAACCTATGGTTTAGAGGGTGGTGATGTCCAAGGAGAGTTGATTGCACCGGAAATCCTGAAAGTAGAGGGCATGGAGTTTCCTATCCCCCTCCCAGGTCGCCACAATGCCCTGAACTATCTCGGAGCCCTAGCCCTTGGGAAATTATTGGGAGTGGATTGGGAAACCCTCAGGAATGGTTTAAAGGTTGAGCTACCGGCAGGTCGAGCCCAGCGTTATGAGTTACCTAACGATGTAGTGATTCTCGATGAAACCTACAATGCTGGAGTTGAATCGATGGTAGCTGCCCTAGAAATGCTGGCTCAGACTCCTGGCCAACGCCATATAGCAGTACTTGGGGCGATGAAGGAATTGGGCACAAAATCCGGTGAACTTCATCAGCAAGTGGGTCAAAAGGTTGAGCAACTAAATCTAGATGGCTTGCGGATTTTGGTGGATGAAAGTGAGCCAGAAGCAGAAGCGATCGCAACCGGTCTTACTTCCGTGCCAGTTGAGTGTTTTTATGACTCTAATCCTCTAGTCGAACATCTACTGGGGTTTGTCCAACCTGGGGATCGTCTATTGTTTAAAGCCTCCCATTCCGTTGGTCTCGATCAGGTAGTCAAGCAGTTTAAAGCACGATTTTCCGAAGATTGATCTCAACCCAACAAATCTGGGCTTATGCCGAGATTTGCTATAGTTTACCGGTGAAAACTTGCTCAGCTGGCCCAGTCATGTAAACTCGCTGGTCGGTTTCGGACCATTCAATGTCGAGACAACCACCAGGAAGCTCCACGGTACAAATGCGATCGCTGTTGTTAGTTAATACACCAGCCACCACAACAGCACAAGCCCCCGTCCCACAGGCCATAGTTGCCCCAGCACCCCGCTCCCAAACCCGCATCTTGATATAATCGGGACGCACTACTTGGATAAATTCTGTATTGGTTCGTTGGGGGAAAACTGAGTGATGCTCAAACAGTGGACCAATGGTTTCCAGAGGTATGGCATCCGCATCCTCCACAAAGGTAATACAGTGAGGATTCCCCATACTGACACAGGTAACCTCCCATAATTTGTCGGCTATTTCGATCGGGGCATTGATTACCTTTTGGTCAGCCTCTGCCAAAACAGTGGGAATTTGAGCTGCAGTAAGCTGGGGCATGCCCATATCCACCCTGACTTTACCATCGCCCTTGAGTTGAGGAATGATCACCCCAGCCAGGGTATGGATCCGATAGTGGGTTTTGTGATCATCCCCCTCTAAATCAGCCAGAAACTTTGCTAAACAGCGAATCCCATTACCACACATCTCTGGTTCAGAACCATCAGAGTTGAAAATCCGCATCGTATAGTCAGTACCCTCTTGTCCTGGCAGGGCAAAAATCACACCATCTGCACCGATTCCAAAATTGCGATCGCATAGCTGTAGCGCTTGCTCTGAGGTTATTCTGGGTTCCGGGTCATCCCGATTATCAATCAGAATAAAGTTATTCCCCAGTCCATGGTACTTTGTAAACTCCATAGTCAATTCCCTATTAATCGGCTCTGGTGCTATGGTAATTCTTTTGCAGCCTTTTGTTTAAGTTTCGCGAATTTTCGCCGATTTAGCTACCCACTGGTTAAAAGACTTGTTCTAATTATGCTGCCGAAAACGCCAAAAACCCTCCTGGCAAATTATGATTGGTTATGATTGGTAGGGTTCCCACACATCCCACGATTTTTTGTGATTATGGCCCAATTCGATACCGGCTTGCCCAGTATTAGTCAAATTCAAGGCTATATCAAAGACCAACAACTCCTAGAGCTAAAACTTCTCACCGGGGATTCCTTCAGCGGGAAGTTGTGCTGGCAAGATCCAAATTGCCTGTGTCTGATCACTCGAGATCAGCAGACCATCATGATCCCTTATCATGCGATCGCTTATCTAACGCCAGAGGCAGCTCAAGGCTAAAGCTTCAAGGCTGTTGCTCGGATAACGTTCGGTGTAGGTAGACTGAAATGGATTTATTGGTGGATCAAGCTTAACTAAAAACTTGATCCACAACTTCAACCTTTTAGAATTTAGAATTTAGAATTTAGAATTTAGAATTCTGCCTTCTTCATTCTTCATTCTTCATTCTTCATTCTTCATTCTTCATTCTTCATTCTTCATTCTTCATTCTTCATTCTTCATTCTTCATTCTTCATTCTAAATTCTGCCTTCTTCATTCTTCATTCTTCATTCTTCATTCTAAATTCTGCCTTCTTCATTCATACTTTGTACTTTATTTTTGATTTACAGCTTATAGCTGAGTCCAGTCAGTAACAATATAGTTGCGATCATACAGCCCAAGCATCCCAGGGCAAGATTAGTCATATTCGATTGACTTGCTGATGCTAGGGCTGTATTGAGATCCGGTGAAGTTAGACGTTCATAGTTTTTTATTGCCACATTCGCTTCTGGTAAAGAAGAGATCAGACTACCGATAAAATAATGTAAACCTACAAACACTGCTGAGCCCAACCACTGACTTAATACTGAACTATATAGTTCAGTATAGGCCAAGAATAAGGCATTTAAAACATAACATAATACCGTCAGGGATATAGTCCCTAAAAAAAACTTCCACCAGTTTGACTCAAAATCTTCCTCAGTGATATCTTCAAATAATCCTGGGCGCTTCTTTTTCAAGTTATTTTCAAAATACACAAATATCCCAATCCCAATTATACAGATAAACACTCCGATTAATAACCAGTGCCATGTTCTTAATGGGATGTCTTCTGATAAATAATTAAACTGAAAGCCTCCCGTTAGGCACCAATAGGCTATACTGGCAAATCCAAACATAGTTAAAGACATGCTTGAATGCCAAATTACCAACTTCTTTTCACGATTGATTAGAGTAAGTAAATTTAATATTTTATTAAAATCCCTCTTGAAAAACCACTTAACTAAAACAAATAATGGAGCAACAATAAACATAAGATAAATGTTGGCAAAATTGGAGCCTAGTGGGGTAGCTATCCCTCCTAGCCTAGCTAATCCCAGTGAGACAAGCATTAAAAGTAACTCAGGATTGTTGGTACTTGAGTTAATCACCAAGGTGCGTTGCTCGCGCCCTAAATAGTCACCAGCAAGACCCGCTGCACAGCTCACCATCAAATCAGTGGTGTAGGGAATTAACCAAAAGCAAAATGTTACGGCTGTAATTAAAGAAATCACCAGGAATGGGATTTCACCAATGAAGTCATGGAGCTTGATGATCCAACTGTCCATTAATTTAAACCTCGACTTAGTTTGGCAATCGTGA
The DNA here is from genome assembly GCF_010692395.1 of Moorena sp. SIO3H5. GTDB lineage: Bacteria > Cyanobacteriota > Cyanobacteriia > Cyanobacteriales > Coleofasciculaceae > Moorena. The sequence goes on along the minus strand of NZ_JAAHHS010000042.1, from coordinate 14,056 downwards.
GTTACCCTTAAAAAAAACTATTTCATAGTTTGGTATTGATTGATATAGAGCATCCATCGACCGAATTAGCCTAACCGTTAGTGTGATAGACTATCGACCTTACTTAGATGTCCTTTTATGATGACACCTGACTCAATCTTCTTTGCTCCCGTTCATCTGCAAACTAGATGGAATTGGAAACACACTGGGCTAAATGATAGTCTATGCCCCAGTAGCTAAAGAATAAAAATCTATAGTCGCGCTTTGTATAAGTCAGTGAAATCACTATCCTCTCATGGCTCACTATCAGGGCTAGAGCACTATTCTCCTTCTAGTCTCACCCCACTTCTGAGTGCAAAGCACCTTGCCAAACGCCTGATTACAACGACAGCAATAGCCCTGGCATCGGGTTTTGTAGCCCTGTCCCAACCAGTGCAAGCTTTACAGGTACAAGTTCAACCAGACAATCCCCAGTTAGGCGATACTTTGTCAGTGGTAATTCAAACCGAAACAGTCGGTTCACCACCGACCGTTTCTATGGGTCAAAAGACCTATCCCACCTTTGCAGCAGGGACAAATCGTTATCGAGCTTTAGTACCCACTACCCCATTAGATAAACCAGGAAAATTGGTTTTGCGGGTGGCTGGTGATGGTAAAGTCAACAACATAGCTGTACCACTTCAAAATCGGTCTTTCCCTGTCCAACGCATCCGGCTCTCTGGCAAAGCCTCTGCCCCAGCAACCCAGCTTGAATTAAATCGGGTTGCCCAGTTTAAAAAATTATTGACCCCAGAAAAATTCTGGAATGGTAAATTCTATAGACCCAACAATGCTCGTGTCTCCAGTGTTTTCGGTGTTCGTCGCTACTACAACGGTGTCTATGCTAAAAACTACTACCATCGTGGTGTTGACTATGCCGGTCGCTTCGGTTCACCAGTAGTAGCACCAGCAGCAGGACAGATAGCACTAGTGGGACGAGAGTCTGAAGGTTTCCGGGTTCATGGCAACACCATAGGGATTAACCATGGTCAAGGGGTACTCAGTATCATGCTGCACTTGAGCGAAATTAAAGTTAAAGAGGGGGATTTTGTTCAAGCTGGCCAGGTCATTGGTACCATTGGTTCTACAGGTGCTTCCACTGGTCCTCATCTACATTGGGGTCTCTATGTTCACGGTCAGTCAGTTGACCCGGTACCCTGGAGATGGCAAGGTGTGAATTGACTTGACCAAAAATTTTGGGTCTCAAGCCCCGTCCTTCTAGGACGGCTTTTAAATAGAGTATGTTATAATAAACATGTAGCCTAGTACAGGTAGGATTCGTCGGTACTGCCAATTTAAAAACAACGACGTAAAGCGATACTAGTACACGAGGAGCGAAAAACCTCGCCAAAACGCATGGATCTTAACGGATACCGAAAACCAGTAAAATAGCAAATTGAAATACAAACGTACCGTGGGGCACACGGAAACTGAGAAAACTCAACGCTTAGGGAGATAAGCCCACTGGGGTTAGTTAAATTAGGCTAGGTATTTGGTTTTTAAACGGATATTGGGCTTAAATATTGCCTTTCCTGGATAACTAATTTTAGCGATGCAGCGCGGTCTTGGGGGTTTCCCCCATGAGCGACTGCATCAAGACAAGGCATGTCGATGAACTAAGAATCCCCGCTCTTATAGGGCGGGGAGTGTCAACCCAGCCCATCACTTAAGTGGATCACCTATACAATAACTAAGCCAGCACATTTATTATCATAGATAAAGCTTAAAGGTAAAAGGGAACCGGCAAGAGGGAAAAATTTTCTTTCCTCTTGCCGGTTCCCTATGGGTTAGCTGTTCACTTGTCCTGGTCTTAGGACAAGGGTGGTTATTGACCACTACTCCATAAATTCCTCGTATTTGTAGTTAGTCATGGTATAAAGCCCTATGGCTAACTTACTTTTTTTGATTTTACTAGCAAATCCCACTAATCACTGACTCCGCTTCACGAAATCCCCCAGATTCACCCATCGGTATCAGCTTAATCAGATCAAGACGAAGCTAAATTCCTAGATTATACTATTAATTATTTTGACAATTAAATCAATAGCTATTAAATCTACTCATGAGAATTGAGCAAATTGTAGAAAAAGCCTTGAAAGATGGCTACTTAACTCCCCTGATGGAGAGTGAGGTCGGTCGCCTTTGTGACACAGCTTCGGAACTCTCCATTGAAGAATATATGGCATTAGACAAGCTGATGGGGGCGCTTCTATCTGGTGAGGTGGTTACAGTTGCTCGCAAGCAGTTTATCAATGTCATGGAAGAGTTGGTATTAAGCGAAGCAATTGATCAAGTTACCAAAATAGAAGACAAGAGCGATCGCTTTCTGGAGGTAGGAGATATTGCTGCCTATGCCCTCAATAGACTGCCCCCTCTCTATGCCACTACCGAAAAAGGTGCTCAATACCAGCGTAAAAGAGCAAAGCAAGACCTAATGGATTTAATTAACCATCAAGTCAAGGATGCCATAGCCAAATACCTAGAGCGACCTGATTTTGGCGCTGATCGCCAAGCAATCCGCAAAACAACCAGCAAAGATCTGATGGGACAGATTAGTAACATGTTAGAGGGCTGTGCACCAGGCTTTGAGCCCAAGCCTCAGCGCTCAAATGGATTACATGGATTACGTTGAGTCAGTGTTAACAGGTTATGGTTAAAAAAAAATTTTTAAAGTACAATTTTTTAATTGAGATGTTTAATTTCTCACAATTACTGGTGTTCCTAGACTGACCTGCTCATACAACTGTTTAATATCCTGGTTCAGCATCCGTAAGCAGCCATGGGAAACCGCTGTGCCGATTAGCTCTTCTTCATCAGTGCCATGAAGCCCGATTTGATGGTGTCCGTCAGACCAAAAACCAATCCACCTTTCTCCTAAAGGATTATCAGGTCCAGGAGGTATGAGTTCACCAGTAATCGGTTCTTTCCAAATAGGGTTGGGTTGTTTGCGAATAATTTTGAAACTGCCAGTGGGTGTATCCCAACCGGGTTTACCAATAGCAATTGGGTGGCTCTGGAGCAATTGTTCTCCCCAGTACAAGTAGACCGTAGTATCACTCAAATCCACAACTACCTGGTAAGTAATAGCAGCAATTGCGTCAGTCAGATAAGAGCTTACTGGTAAAACCTTGGGAATTTTTGATTTCAGTCTCTTTGGCGTTACCTGAGGTTCTACCAGATCTGAGGCTGTCTTTTCGGATGACAACGGTGCTAGTTCTGGGTATACTGAAGAGGTTTTTGTCAACGTCTTATCTTTACCGAGTCGTGCTATGGTCAACCGAGAGGTTGCTGGCAAGACCTGGCTAATCTCAGGTGTAAGTTGCTTGAGCTTAAGCTGTGGTAGTGTAGCTGAGATTAACAATCCTGCTGACCCAAAGCAAAAGACCATTAAGGTAGTGTTAATTGAGTGAGAGATGGCCATAATTAATTTAATTAATAGTTAATGAATAATTAATTAATAGTTAATAGTTAATTGGCTGTTTGCTGGCTCAGTCCACTACGAGCGTGAAAATGTAAGATAGACTAGTGCTCGATGAGCGGGAACCAATTGCAGAAGTTGGGAGTCAATGAGAGGAAGAAAGTTTTACAAGCTATTCCAATCATGAGTCAACCAATTTCTCTATCCTGGTCAACAGAGGTAACACTTCCTCAACTGCCGGTGCAACCTGAGAAACTCTCTAACTATGATTTGGTTTTACGCTGTCAGGAAGGAATCAGTCCTGACCGCACAGCCTTTGCTGAGCTACTACGTCGGTATCAGTCCCACGTGGATAAGATTTTGTATCACTTAGCACCAGACTGGCAAGATCGATCCGATTTAGCCCAAGAGGTCTGGATTAGGGTTTACCGTAATATTAAACGACTTAACGAACCAGTCAAGTTCAAAGGTTGGTTAAGCCGTATTGCCACCAATCTGTTCTATGATGAGCTACGCAAACGCAAGCGGGTAGCCCACCCCCTGTCTCTGGATGCACCACGTCACATGGATGATGGCGATATGGATTGGGAAATTGCTTCAGCAGAGCCTGGTCCAGACGAAGATATGACGACCAGAGAGTTTTATGAGCAACTGCACGAGGCAATCTCAGAGTTGCCAGAAGTGTTCCGTACTACCATTATCCTTAGGGAAATCGAAGGTATGGCTTATGAAGAAATTGCCGAAATTACTGGCGCTTCTCTCGGAACCGTTAAGTCTAGAATTGCTAGAGCAAGAGCAAGATTGCAATCTCACCTGCAAGCTTATCTAGATTCCTAAACATCAGTATAGTTACTTAATAATATCTCAAATTTTGACAAGGCTTGCTTAATCATATCTTTATCTAAAGCTCCTGATTGAACCAGACAAGCTTGATCAGATCTTTATCTATTAGCAGGATTTCCTGTATTGGTTATTCCCTTAATATAAAAAATATGGGAGATCTAGTGTGGGGAGTTTACGATGACTCGTTAGTGATGAGAAAATGACCTCTAAATTTAACCCTGATAACACTTATGGGCAGGAATCTGCCAAAGATATGGATTCCCTCAAACGCAATCGCTTTCAATTAATCAGTGCTTACGTTGATGGGGAAGTAACATCAGCAGAGCGCTCTGAAGTGCAGCAGCTATTGGCAACTGACCCAGAGGCCAAACGATTATACAATCGACTGCTGATGCTACGTCAGGCATTCCGAACCATGCCCGTCCCACAAACAGAGCAACCAGCTCAAGAACTGGTACAGCAAGTTTTCTCAAAGATTGACCGCCGCCGGAATCGCCGAAAATTTGTTTGGGGTGGTGCTGCCCTTGCTGCCATGTTTGTCGGTGCAGTTTCGATGATTGTGCCTAATGGCTCGTCACCAGAGCTAAAGATAGCGGAGCAAAAAGAACCCCTCAGGATTGCTGTGAATCGACCGCTGCTAGAGATACCATTAGCTCCAGTGTCATCTCCTAGACCGTCAGGGTTAACACCAGAAGTTAATGGAAATGTCAACAATCTTAATTTGAATTAAATTAAATTGAGATAAATGGTTATTGCCTCAGTTTGGAACTAATCACTATTTAAGTGCGAGCGCTTTTTCATTGTTTACCTTGTAGTTTCCTGATCAACTCATAAAATGGCTCCCAATTATCTTCCTGAGTAATGGGCTCCCAAACTGCTTCAATGACAGGTCTGAGTAAAGCAGTTTGCGGATTCTTATCTCGCAGAAGTGCTGACATATCCTTGAGCTGATCAACTGATAAATTTTGTAAAAGGTGGTGGTATAAATTGCGCCAATCTGCTAGGGATGAATACTGAGCATCTGACTCCCAAAAAGATTCTCGGCTCATTATCTGACTAACATCATCTCGCCAACTCTTATCAAACTGTTGGGCTAATTCAGCAAAGAAAGCGTGATAACCAACCTGAGTATCTTGCAGGAACTGAATCGTTAACCTCAATAACTCTGACTCTTCCGACTCTGGCAACTGTTCAAACCCCAGTTTATTGAGCATCAAGTACCGATAATTGCGGTAATAATGTTTCCCAAACTCGGCTAAAGCTGCTTCCATCTCCGATGTTGGCATTACCATGCCTAACGGTTGCTGAAGCATTTCTAAATTTAACTGACAAATTCCAGGTTGATTGCCGTAACTATAGCGCCTGTAATAGTCAAAGTAAGCAGCGGTAAACTTAGGGTCATAGGTGGGGATAAACGCATATGGTCCATAATCAAAACTTTCGCCAGTAATCGACATATTGTCGGTATTTAAGACAGCGTGACAAAAACCCGCTGCCATCCACTGGGCTGCTAATCGAGCCACTCGTTCCACCAACTCAGCGTAAAACTGAGCATACTGCTCCTGTTTCTTATCCTCCCTGAGGGGGATGATGCTTGGGTAGTACTGCTCAATCACATGGTCTAATAGCTTTTTGATTAAATCCGGACGCTTAAAGTAATGCAGTCGCTCAAAGGTACCAAACCGGATATGGGAACGGCTAAAACGTACTATCACTGATGAGCGAGTTGGAGAAGGTTCATCACCTCGCCACAGTTGCTCACCAGTTTCAATCAGGCTCAGACAACGGGAGGTCAAAACTCCAAGATTGTGCAACGCTTCAGCTGCAAGGACTTCCCGCACCCCTCCTTTGAGGGTCAGTCTACCATCAGCAGTTCGGGAATAAGGTGTGGTGCCAGAGCCTTTGGTACCGAAGTCGTAAAGTTCCCCATCGATACCTCTTACTTGACCATAGAGAAAACCTCTGCCATCCCCTAGTCTAGGGTTATATTCACCAAACTGATAGCCATGGTAGCGCAGGGCTAAAAAGGGTCGAACTCCCTGAAATTTACCGAAAGCTTCGATAAAGTCTTGGTCGTTAGTGTCTTGGGGATTTAATCCAATACGGCGTAGCAATTGGTCGTTACGAAACCGCAGGATATGCCTAGGAAATTCTGCTGCTGCTACTTCGTCAAAATAGTCATATCCCAGGGATTCTAAGGCTGGCTCGTAGTTGAGAGATAGGAACATATCGATCAGGGCTTCTTAGCTCTTAGGGAATAGGTTGACAAAGGAATAGTTTTTTTAGTCACCGCGAAGACCCAAAGAATCACAAACAACCTAAGATTATAAACGAAGGAAGAAAGCAGATTTTATCTAAGATATGCCTAATTCTATAATGTTCCAGGAAGATGGGTATGTAGTTCTCGAAACTAATCAGCCAGAGGTGATTCTGACTCCAATGGAGTTAAAGTCAAAGTTAATGGCAATCTTGGCAAATCGTCAGGATGATTTGCCAAGGGATTTGCAGCATTTGACCTCTTTAGAGGAGCAAGGACAGTATTTGATGGAGACCAGCTGTGAATTAGATGTAGGACCTGGAGAGTATTTACAATGGTATGTAGTCCGCCTCTAAAAACTATACCGACAACAGAACAGCAAAGCTGAGCGCCGATGTCTAGGCAAGAACTCGGCGCTCAGCGTCACGGGGCGGTATATGACCGACTGTTTAAACTGAGAATCCCCGTCTAGGTAACAGCGGGGAGCTTTAAAGGTAAGGTCTTTACACGCTGGTGCTTTCTTCGGGTATTGCCACTAGTGTTACATCCACCTGGTCTTCTTCAAGTTCGGTTAAATCTACTTTAATACCAGGTCCAAAGAATTTTTCCAGTTTTTCCTGCTTTTTGAGCCAAGTCTCAAAAGGAATTAGTGGGGAATCAAATTCGAGAATTAAGGCATAAGCACCATCCACCGACGTTTCTCGTAACCCCATCAACACAGGTCTTTCTTCATCAGTAGGAGATAAACCAAGGCTTTCCAAGGAACTATCTAGATGGGCTTCTTGACCATAGCGATATCGCATTACGTCTTTGCGAATCTGGTTTTGGATTGGGGTGGCGCTTTGCTCTCGCAGCGTCAGGACTTCAGGAATTGTTGGTTTGCTTAATTCCACAGGCTTTAACTCGGCAGCTTTGAGGGCAAGACCTCCTAGTAGAATCGGAATTCCGTAAAAGAATCCCACTAGATTGAGGGTGGCATTATCGGTAGCGTAGGCAACAAAGCCGATTACGGTCAGTAATCCACCAATGACTAGACCTACAGTTCCTAGGGAAGTTCGGGGTAACATTATTTAGCTATGTAACAGAAATAACTCCAGTTTTATTATCCTAGAGTGGTGCTCAAGTCATAAAAGTTGACAAAATGACCAATATATGGGTTAAAGGAAAATTCCTCCACTCCTATCTGCCCTATCCCCCATCTTCCCATCATTACGTGAACCCAATACTGTGATTACTTACTTAAGCGATATTCCCGACTTCAGGCAAGTCAGAATGAAGTAATCAATGCACCAAGTCTTTCTCTTAAATACCTTATTCCCCCTTTTTATGATAAAATCTGATCGTTATCATAAAATTATTGTAGATAAGAGACAGCCAAAATATGGAGTTGGAAAAAATTAAGGAGCGAATTACCTTAATCACGAGTAAACGGGAATCCTTGTTACGGCTTCTGGAGCAACCCGATTTGGGAACCCTCAGAATTGATGTTAATCAGGCTCTGGAAGAACTCGATGACCTAATCGATGAATTTAAGCGTACTTTCCCCGAATAGAAAGGCTAACTGATGCCTAAAAAAATTGGCGTTGCTGATTAATGGAATAACTGAAGGCAATGGATAATTAGGAAATCAGCTGACTATAATTGCATAATTCCTTAGTTTAGCAGCGCCTTATTTTAGTTTTCCTTTCTCAGCTGATTTTAGCTAGTGGTTGTAGACGGTTAACTTTATCCCTCCCCATTTCCCTAACTAAATTAATTAGATCTGAGGTGGCAACATCTTTCCTACAGAAGATATCAACGGGAGCAGTTTGGCTCATCACCTCAATTTGGGGGTCTTCTACTGAAGAGTAGGCAATGATTTTAGTCTCTGGCTCTAGGCTTTTGATCCGGGTGGCTGCACTGAGACCATCCATCATCGGCATTTGCAGATCAAGTACAATCACATCGGGGCGATGGCACTCTACCATATCAATGGCTTCTTTCCCGTTACTAGCAAGAGCAACTATCTCAATATTCTCCTGAGCAGAAAATGCTAACTGAAGGCTATATCGAGTTAATTCATGGTCGTCAACTACAAGAACTCGCAAGGCAGGATGCTGACAGGACAACATAGGAAGAAACTAATCATTGTTTGACTTTATTCAGTCTAGTAAGTTAGATTGTAACATTTTATCTACCTATCGAAATAATCAACTCATCATTTCATGAAATTATTACATTGACTACAATATCAATTTACATTGATACTTGACATCTCCCCCGGTTGAAACACGGGGGATTCTATGAGGTTGTTACGCAGCAGGTTTAAACCGTGCTGCTATCGCCGTTCGCGCAGCGTGGCCTACGGCCACAGGCGACGCTTTCGGCTTTCGCCGACGCTACGCGAACGCGAACACTTCTCATCCGGTATGATTTATTCAGAGATTTGAAAATGTCGTACCGGTGCGGGAGTGTCAATGCTCCCCTACTCACCTTGGTTAGATCAAGACCTAACTGTGTGGCTACTTTTTTGGCGATATTACTCGCGCCATTGCAGTCTGCGTTAATTAGATGACCTTTGGAAGATTTATACAACCCGCGTCGCACCCTTTTTCCCGACGGTGTCCATCCTTGGGGTTTTTCACCATGTCTTGGGAGGCTGTCGTCGTCAAGGTAAGACGCTTTGCTTGTGTACGCTTCTTCGGTGACTGTCAGTCTAATTCCGTACTCGGGACAAAGCTGTTTTAGTCGTTCAATCAATCTTTTGGTGGGAATGACTACAAAGTTCTGATTCCCCCGTTTGCCCATATTTGAGGAGTCTTTTTGGCGCTCGTTCCAGCCAATGATCAGGTTTCCAACACAATCATGAAGACACCGGTTAATTATAAACCTAGCGGCTTTATTGATTGCATCCCGCATCTGATTATTGCGTTTCCTCTGGACACGATCCAGGTTGCTGTCCCAGTAAAATTCCGGTTTACCGGCTTTGTACTTAGCAACTAACCGAGCGTAACCCTGATTCATTGATTTGAGTCTGCGACCATCAATGATCAAGCTTTTCCCGTGGGTCGAAACACCAGTTAACCAATTATCACCACCATGATCAAAACTCCATGCTTGGGAATAATCTAAGCTGGGGTTATGTTCAACGGGTTGCTTACCATCATCAATTACCCAGTCAATCCACAATTGACCCAAGTATGGGCGAACAGTAACCTCTTTAACCCAGTCTGGATCTACAAACTCTGGAAGTTCTAGAACTATTTCTGTGAGCAGTTCTGGTTTACTCTCTTTGCTAACAGATGGGTAAAATAAACCGTTTTTATAGGTAAGAGCTTGTCGTGGAAATGTTACAGCAGCTAGACCACCTTTCTGGCGATACCTCAAAAGTCTCGGCCTATCCACTTGCCCTTTATAGTAAAGCCCGACTAACTGGTTATAACTACTGATTGACTCCGCTACAGATTTAAGAGTTTGCTGCGCAGACTGAGCTGCCATAGCTTTGTAATGAGGATTGTCCTTGAGGTCTCTGCACAGTTCAGGGTATTTTGTACCGCATTTATAGGTCTTCCAGCCGTATCTAAGGTCGTCTCCCTTCCAGTAAGTTGTAAAAGCATCTGATTGCTGTTCTAGCCAATTATAATGCTTTTGTTTGGCGTGATAGACAGCACAATTCCATAGATTATTAGCTTGTTGGCACTGGAACAACCAAAAGAGATTATCTTCATCTGTAAATGTCGCTTTTATTGGAATAGTTTTATACATGATGCTGCTATCACCTCCTTATAGATATTATGACATATTTAAAAATAAAAAGTATCCTTGTTTATGGACACAACGGGATAAATCCCGCCGCGTCCGTTTCATCCCGGAGACGAAACCTGTTTATTAGGGCAGTCTTAGAACAATAACCATTACCCTTTAACTCATAGCCTGCCGACTATAAAGACTGCCCTATTCTTGCGGTAACTTCTAACCCTCCTTAAAACAGAGGAGCTCTCACGTTCCCGGTTTTTTTGGTAGAACCTGATCTGACATACTATCGACCCTCCCACCCCCCTATCATATCAATTTAGGTTTAATACCCATAATCAAAATGTCAGACCCAGGCACCGGGAAATCTAGAGATGGGCAGATGGGCAGATGGGCACATGGACAGATTTTTATTATTAATCGTGTGTCCGAACAGTTAAAACTTGGGGGGGTGTCGAGTCTGGTGGATAGAGAAAATCCACTTGCACCAGCCGTTGCTCAAGGGGTGGCATCTGCAACCTCACTAGGGTATCCCCCTGCTCTCCACGCCGTTGTACCAAATGCACATAGCGCGTCCGAGGTAAACCTTCATCATCCTTATAGCTCAATTGCACTGTCCCCCGGAAGAATATTTGCTTAGCTGGTGCCTTTAAAAACCTTAATCCTCCCTGGATTTGATCTTGTTTAATTGGTGTCTCAAGAGCCAGGGTGACCGTTTGAGTATCCCTGGTGGGATTAATCAGTGGCAAGGTCAGGCTGTATTGCACCCCATAGTTACCATGGGCAAAATAGGCGGTATCTGGATAACGGACTAACATCGGCGCACTCTGAATTTGACCAGTACCTAATCTGCCGTGATGGAGGGTACTCAGTCCGTAGGAAAAAGCTTTTCCCGGTTGCGGAATAGTTAGAGATTGAGCAGTAGGATTATCCACTAACTGAGCTTGCCATCTAGAGCCTCGGGCTACTCCTGCCACTCGACCGTAGATAATTGAACCAGTAGTAGCCATCGGATCAGTCGGGGCGCGATCGCGTGGTCCAGCTAACTCTCCTTGCTCTAATAAATCCTGCCATTGAGCTATAGTAGGAGAGCGTTCATTGCCATCACTATCTATAGGTGCATACTGGGCAAGACTAGCGGCATATACCTTTCCATCACTGTATAACCGCATCAAAGTTGAGCGACCATTAATCGGTGGTGTCAAGGTTCGCACTGGAATTGGGAGATTCAGCAACATGCGGCTTTGCTGAGCCTGAATCACCAATTGGGCAGGAAATCCGTCTTGCCTACCTCCACGGAGGATATCACTCATGACTCGGCTACCAGGCCCAGCGTAAACTCTACCGGAAGAATTATCTACTTGGGAGGGTAATTCGATAAATGGTGCATCAGGCTGACTCAGGTAACTAGCTGCCTCAATAATATCTACTGTTACTGGTTCTTTGCCCGGATTATGGAGGATAATCCCCAGATAGAGGGTGCGCAAATCATCTAGGGTGGGTGCTTTGGCAACATGGTGGGCAAAGATATCAAAGCGCCCCTGAAATGGAAAGTTTAGGTGAGCCCCTGGATTGGATTTGTCAGAAGGGGGAAATGTGGACAGTAAAATTCCTTCAGTCTGTACTAGTTCGGGACTGTTGCTGTTAAATACGGGTACATTATCTAGTTGTCCTGGTAGAGGGCGTATTTCTTGGAGTTGCACGATTTCTACTTGAGGTGTTGGTGCTGGGGTGGCTTGAGCCAGGGTGAAATTTAGTAAAAATGGCAGCATGGATAATGGGGTTTTAGTTAAACCAAAATTGGTTAAACCACAAAAACGTGAACAGGCCAAGATTTTGATAAAGGTGCCATCTGCTAAATTCAGAAACTCTGTTAGTTACAGGTGTTTAGTTACAGGTGTTGGCTAGCTGGGAATTCTGAGTTTTAGTGATGCCAGCTGGAATTTTCCAGTATGGCATGGGAAAACATTGAATCGATAACTATGACTTTTCTTTACCATCAAGTTTCCCTTGCCCAACTTTCTACCAAGGCACGTTCTGATCGCACACGCTGGCAGTCAGGAACTGAATTACCTATGGTTACCTATGGGGAAGTGTCTCTTGGTTTTATTGTCCCTCTCGAAATTCTAACTGCTTTGCCCACTGAAGCGGTGGCTGGCATGCCCCTAAAAGAACTACAGCGTTGGCTGTTTAGAAATCGGCAAGGATGGCTGGAAGGGATTATGGATGCTTTGACTCTCACTTACAAAAAACAGGAGGTACTGGGGTTGCTCCACCCTCGCTACTCAGATCAGTTATCAAAGCTGGTCAGAAGTAGACGATCCGCGTGAGGGACGTGAGTATTTCAAGAAAATCCCACATGAGCAGCAACACGCAAACGCGCCCCGCGTGGCCTACGGTCAAACGCGCCCCGCGTGGCCTACGGCCAATCGCATTTTTAGGTGTTGCCTATTTGCGTTACAATATCACAATTTATGATCAATTTATGACAAATTTATGACTTCCCTCTCCCAGTTTATTCCCCCTGTTAAACCTTTTAAACTAGTTCAAATAACTAGTTATTTAAACTAGTTATCATACTCAGCAAAATACCCATGTTTACGGAGATAAAAAGGACTCCATAGACTACTCATAAACAACTCCATTTGGCAAGCTGCAATTAAATCCGACTGGATAGAACCACCGTGCTTGAGCCAATGAAAGGTAATTTTGCGCAAATCGTTAGTCATGTAAGCCAGAGTTGCAAACGGTCTTAGCCAAGGTTTTACACTCAACATCCTGGTCACATGACGACTTAAACCAATCCCACGGAAAAACGGAATTAAATACTCACGTCTCAGACGCCAGCTAGGGATTTTGTGCTCAATTTCCATAGCAGGATTGTACCATATTTCCCAGCCCTTAGCTTGGATACGAGACAGCATCTCTAAATCTTCCCCAGTTAACATACTGCTCTTAGTTCGCCCAGTCAAAATAGGCCGAGAGGGCATACTCTCTAACCAAGCTTGTTTTCGCACAACCAACCCAGCTGAAGGTGGTAGTAATTTTTTGTGAGGTTCATAAAGTAATGGCTCACAACCACGTTCAGTGATTGCTAAAAAAGGCGCAAGTTTATCAAAATTTGCTGGAGGAGTGACTTCAAAAACACCATGGATTTGACTACCATAAGCACCAGAAGTAGGGTGAGATTTGCCAAAGGCATAAGCAGCAGCTATCCAAGACATTGATGGAATCGTGTCATCGTCTAGGAAGCCCACTAGTTCACCTGTAGCTTCCTGAATGGCACGGCATCTGGCATAAGCTGCCCCTTGTTTAGGTTCAAAACAATACCTCAAGGGATATTGCGTTGGCCAATTGGCTTGATAAGCCTCAACAAGCTTAGCAGTCCCGTCAGTGCTGTTGTTGTCAATAACAATAACTTCCCAGTTCAGTTGGTCTTGCTGGCAACAGTCTCGCAGTCGATCTAAGACTTCTGGTAGACGCTTCTGACCGTTGTATGTTGGGATGGCAACAGTTAACTCAATAACCATATTTTTTTTCCAGTGTAGAAAAATGACCCTAACTAATTATTATTGTGAATATTCCCAAGTGTTGAACAAAATTATCTCTCTCTGAGGGTAGAAATTGTTATTGTTTTAGGAAATTTTACCGATACTTTAAACGGTAAGCTTATCCACTAGGCGTCAACAAAAAATTCTCTGTCCTCGTCGTCAGAGTACACGAATATGTCTCCGTCGCTATGAAAGTAAACAACATCATCTCCGTTTGTAAACGCTAGGATATTAGAA
>NZ_JAAHHS010000419.1 GCF_010692395.1 Moorena sp. SIO3H5 | reverse complement strand
GAGGTGCCAGGCGCAGAAAGTTCAAGGTGCCACGACTTTCTTCTTTGGAGAGGTCACTGATTAGCATATAGGTGCCAACCACCAACAAACTGAAGATCCCGATAAGACTCAGGCAAACAAATACATTTTGCCACCATAGAGGCCAGTTAATCTCAAAACCTCCGAAGCCATCTGGTAGCTCAAGTCCTAAATCGATCAGCAGCACCAACTGACCAATCAAGGATATTGCCACTGTAATCAGGACATTGCGCTGTTTGAAACGCCCTTTGACTTCTCGAAACATTTGGGGATTCAATTCCCCAAGTTGGTTAACTAAATTATTAAGTGCCATATCGCTATTAGTCTCCTTTTACTGGCCTAGTCTAGTTATGATGCAGCTATGATCGAGCTATGATGCTTGCTGATGACCTAATTTGAGGAAAATTGTTTCTAAGTCTTCCTGAGAACACTGGAATTCTGTCAAGGGAATCCCAGCCTTAACCAGCGATCGCAATAGCTGTGCACAATCCTCTTGACCTCCTGAAAAATGAATCCGCATCCGACCTGGTTCTGGTAATATTTCCCAGTCTTCTACAAGGGGATTATTTTTCAATTCCCCTTTAACTACATCCAGCTGACCTAGGCTTGACAACAGAATTTGCTGGCGACCAAGACGCTGGTAAAACTCATCTAGGGGTGCGCTTTCTACCAGATACCCTAATTCCATGATGCCTACTGAGCTACACAGTTGGGCTAAATCACTCAAGACATGGGAGGAAATTAGAATGGTCATCCCCGCTTCTTGGAGAACCTTAATAATTTCCCGAAACTTCATTCTAGCAATGGGGTCAAGACCAGAGACTGGCTCATCCAGCAGCAGTAAAATCGGTTCATGAATAATAGTTCTAGCCAGGCTAAGCCGCTGTTTCATCCCCCGGGAGAGGGTAGAAATCAAACTATTACGCTTGTTGGTTAATTCAATTAGTTCCAGAACATCGTATAAGCGTTGTCGGCGTTTTGAGCCTCGTAATTTATATAGACGTGCAAAGTAGTCTAGGTAGTCCCAAACCGTTAAATCTTCATAGAGGGGAAAATCATCAGGTAGATAGCCTAAACGCTGTTTTAGCCTAGGATTGCTTTGATCTCTTAGCAAACGCTGACCATTGATGTAAATCTCACCAGTGGTAGGTTCTTCCGCTGCAGCTAACATCCGGATCAGGGTGGTTTTCCCAGCACCATTCGGTCCAATTAAGCCGTAAACTTCACCGCTTTCCACTTGCAAATCCACCTCATGCACAGCTACATGCCGGTCGAATTGCTTCGTGAGTCCACGGATATCAATAGCCAATTCTTTTACCATCAGAGTCTGGTTTTAGCTGTTTAAATTACCTAATACTAAGGTCTGTCTGAGCCAATAGAGGATAAGAGCAAAGCCTCCTATTGGTTCGAGTTCCCTAGCCTTTCCAAGAAAGCGCGGGGTCGCACCGCAAAGGGAAATTCAGATGTTGGTTTTTTTTCCAGCCTAGCGCTTTATTCTTGATCTATGGGTTGACCTAGGGCGGTTCAGCTTGGCTAGAATTATTTTAATTATTGATTTTTAATTAGTTATCGCTAGCTTAGGGATTCCTTCCGGACTGTTACCTTGTTGCGAAGTCTGATCTATCGGTTACATCGGTTACATCCCTTCACATATCCCTGTCTTGATGCAGTCGCTCATGGGGGGAACCACGGCAGTTGCTCATGGGGGGAACCCCCAAGACCGCACTGCCTCCCCAAGACCGCGCTGCATCGCTTGCCAACTCTGCTGATCAAAAAATTACCCTGATACACCGGCCAGATGCTATAGTATCGAACGCTATAACTTGCACCCACCAGACCTATACTTAAGCATCGACCAAACTAACTATGACTTACTCCTACCGCATTACCCTGCTACCTGGTGACGGGATTGGCCCAGAAATCATGGCAGTAGCTGTAGATGTATTGAACCTCGTTGGTAAGCGATTCGATATTAATTTTAAATTTACTGAAGCCCTAATCGGTGGCGTAGCTATTGATGCTACTAATGAACCCCTACCTAGTGATACTCTAGAACTATGTCGCAATAGTGATGCCGTTTTACTCGCTGCTATTGGGGGTTACAAGTGGGATAATCTGCCGCGCCACCAACGACCAGAAACGGGATTGTTGGGATTAAGAGCAGGGTTAGGCTTGTTTGCTAATCTGCGACCAGCGACAATATTCCCCCAACTTATTGATGCCTCGACCTTGAAACGAAACGTGGTTGAAGGGGTAGATATTATGGTGGTTAGAGAACTGACTGGTGGGATCTACTTTGGACAACCTAAAGGAATTTTTTCTCAGGAAACTGGGGAAAAACGGGGAGTCAATACTATGGCTTACACCGAAGCCGAAATTGACCGCATTGGTAGAGTAGGGTTTGAAACGGCTAAAAAACGCGGTGGTAAACTGTGTTCGGTGGATAAAGCTAATGTGTTGGATGTCTCCCAGTTGTGGCGCGATCGCATTATAACCCTAGCAGCGGAATATCCCGATGTGGAACTGTCTCACCTATACGTGGATAATGCTGCTATGCAATTGGTCAGAGCTCCGAAACAATTTGATACCATTGTTACCGGTAATATCTTCGGGGATATTTTATCGGATGCTGCTGCTATGCTTACCGGTAGTATTGGCATGTTACCCTCTGCTAGTTTAAGCGAATCTAACCCTGGAGTCTTTGAACCAGTTCATGGCTCGGCTCCAGATATTGCGGGTCTTGATAAAGCTAATCCCCTAGCGATGGTGCTCAGTGCTGCGATGATGTTACGTTATGGCTTGGACCAGCCTGAAGCAGCAGATTTCATTGAACAAGCAGTTGTAAAGGTTTTAGATAAAGGCGATCGCACAGGAGATATCATCTCAGAAGGCATGAGTCTCTTAGGTTGTCGTGCTATGGGAGAGTCCCTAATTCAGTGCCTAGAAGAATCTTGATTTTATCCCTTGATTTTATCGGGTAAACCTGCTGTTACTTATCATAACTCAGGAAAATCCGTTGGTTTCCCCTGGTTAATCAGTACGCTGTCTTGATGCAGTCGCTCATGGGGGGAACCACGCCAGTTGCTCATGGGGGGAACCACGCCAGTTGCTCATGGGGGGAACCACGCCAGTTGCTCATGGGGGGAACCACGCCAGTTGCTCATGGGGGGAACCCCCAAGACCGCACTGGCTCCCCAAGACCGCACTGGCTCCCCAAGACCGCACTGGCTCCCCAAGACCGCACTGGCTCCCCAAGACCGCGCTGCATCGCTTTTGCGGAAATACCCCCTTGCCGTTAGGGCGTGATTGCATTAAAGTCAAACTGAAATAATAGGGTAAAAAGTGTGGTGTATACATCACAGCAAAGACAAGAAAACTACCAAACTCGGCTTGAGCTACCGAAGCTGCTAGACCCTACGGTTTTGAGAGCAGCTAAGCACATCTACCAGGTTTACTACGAAGTTCATCCATACCTTGATGAACAGCCATCTGGTGTAGCCATTGACAGATATACCCTCAGAGGAAAGTTAATCTTTAGTGATAAACCTATCCTTCTACCAACTGAATGCTTTGTGCCTTTGAGTCAACTACAAGGAGATTTTTATTAATAAATATTAAGTCAATCGGTTAAACGGCTTAGTTTTATGGTAGTAACCAATAGCAATTAGCAAGTGATACAGGATATGGTTGAAGTATCCGCTGCCTTGACAACGTCGATAGTTTTCGCAATAGTTTTCGCTAGTGGTGCATCTATTGGCAGTTTCCTCAATGTAGTCGTTTACCGACTACCTGCTGGTTTATCCATCCTTTGGCCTCCCTCTCGCTGTCCCCATTGTCTCCATAAGCTGGGGAAGCGAGAGAATGTTCCGGTAATGGGCTGGCTGTGGTTAAAAGGACGTTGCCGTCACTGTAATACCAAGATTTCCAGCCGCTATCCCCTAGTAGAGGCCATAACAGGTGTACTGTTTTTACTCGTTTTCTGGATCTATGGTTGGGGTTGGCAAACCCTAGGGTATTGGGCATTTTTGAGCTGGCTGTTGACTCTGGCTCTGATTGATATCGATACTATGACCCTACCGAATTCCCTAACTCAGTCTGGATTAGTGGCTGGTTTAGTATTTCAAGGAACTACTGGTTTTTTGGAGGGGTCTCAACCCATAGCAATAATTCCTCATTTCATGACTGGGGTGATAGGTGCAGTGCTAGGGATTTGGTTGTTTGACCTGATTGCCTTTGGGGGTTCGATTGCCTTTGGTCAATCTGCTATGGGGGGAGGAGATGCTAAGCTAGCGGCGATGATGGGAGCTTGGTTAGGATGGAAGTATTTGCTATTGGCTAGTTTCATCGCTTGTGGTGTAGGGGCTTTTGCAGGTGGCGCAGCCATTGCCCTCGGTTGGATGAATCGCAAACAGCCAATGCCCTTTGGTCCTTTTCTAGGGTTGGGAGCAGGATTGACTCTACTGTGGGGTAAATTAATAGTGTCCACTTACCTAGAACTGTTTTTCCCATTGAGCTAAAAAGTATCTTAGGTGCGCTTTTCCCATCTAATTATTAAATTCGCCACTGGTCGCACCTGTCGAATAATGTTCGTTCACTATCTTAATTGAGATGTTGAAACGGGAAAGCATAAAGGTCTTATATAATAGGACACCTATAAAAATTAACCTATTATAAAATTTTAGCTAATTGTCTACTAATCAGAATAATTATAACTAAGTATAACCTATAAATAAGACTATAGATGAAATCGCAATAACAAATTCAACGGCTCTGACAACTCTACTATTATTGGTGCTATTGGTATTGGCCTGTGTCTTGGATAACAATCAGAACTACCAATCTTCGCTGGGAAGCCGAGCTGATGCAGCAGGTGCTAGCTGCTCATGATATCCCAAGTCGGATTATTGATATTGGGATCATGTCTTATTTAGGTGCAGGTAGTCCTGCGGCTTTACAAGTTCGCTCACCAGATCAATGGACAGCCTTACTGTTGTTGAGTTCCCCAGAAGAAGAGCAGGCAGGACAATCATAAATATAAAATCATAGCTAAAAAAATTTAGATAATACGTTAACAGGATAAGAAATTTTTATGTCTTTATTCGATTGGTTTGCAAATAGACGAAAAATTGAACCAACCCCTAAACAACCTCAAGAACGGGAGATTGCTGATGGGCTATGGAAAAAGTGTGAAGCTTGCGGAGTTCTATCCTACGCCAGAGACCTGCAAGCTAATCAAATGGTTTGCAGTGAATGTGGCCATCATATGCGAGTCCCTAGTGACGAGCGGATCCGCCAGCTGATTGACCATCAGACCTGGATATCACTGGATGAACACCTACATCCGACGGATCCCCTGAAGTTTTGCGATCGCAAATCCTATAGTGATCGTTTGCGAGACAGCCAAGAAAAAACCAAGCTCACAGATGCGGTACAAACTGGCACCGGTAAGCTAGAGAATTTGCCCATTGCTTTGGGAGTGATGGACTTCCGGTTCATGGGCGGTAGTATGGGTTCCGTAGTTGGGGAAAAACTGACTCGTTTGATAGAAGAAGGAACCAAGCGACAGGTACCGGTTGTAATTGTTTGTGCATCTGGTGGAGCCAGAATGCAGGAAGGGATGTTAAGCCTGATGCAAATGGCCAAAATCTCTGGTGCCTTGGAACGCCATCGTCAAGCCAGACTACTCTACATTCCAGTGCTAACTCATCCTACCACTGGTGGAGTGACCGCCAGTTTCGCCATGTTAGGAGATATTATCATAGCGGAACCGAAGGCATTAATTGGATTTGCTGGACGACGAGTGATTGAGCAGACCCTACGAGAAAAGCTGCCCGATAATTTCCAGACCTCTGAATATCTGCTAGACCACGGCTTCGTTGATGCCATTGTACCTCGCACCCAGTTGAAAAAAACCCTAGCCCAACTGATTCGCCTCCATCAACCCCAGCCTACTATACCGGTAGCGGTTTCCCTGCCAGAAGCAGTAGGGACTTCTGAGCTGGGAGTAGGGAGTAGGGAGTAGGAATTAGGGAGTGTGGGAAGTGTGGGGAGATGGGGAGATGGGGAGATGGGGAGTCAGATGGTTTGATAATATTCCGTCTTGCCTCTTGCCTCTTGCCTCTTGCCTCTTGCCTTCCCCTCCTGGGAGGGGTTAGGGGTGGGTTGCCTCTTGCCTCTTGCCTCTTGCCTCTTGCCCCCACAACTCCTACACGGAAGTACGCGGGAGCGTGGTAGCCCCGCTATTTTAATCCGGGGAGGAGACGAAACCTTAGAGTAGTGGAGCCTTTATGGTTAGTCGGCTATGGGTAAAAGGGTTAAATCTTGTAAATAAGGCTCCACTACTCTTACGGTAACTTCAAAGAAACGCGACACGGCAGTTTTAACTGCCGTGATG
>NZ_JAAHHS010000418.1 GCF_010692395.1 Moorena sp. SIO3H5 | reverse complement strand
TTCTTTTTTTACCATAATTCGCTCAATTTAAGATATATCAAGGGTTACAGGGCGCTTGTCGCCCCCCCAGCCCATAAATAGTAACAAGAATGTATAACACTAAAGATAATTAAACCTATAAGGGCAGGGTAAGCGCATCTAATATTGAAATTGAGCATCTCTATCTTGATGAGATGAACCTGTCTCCTTCGGATACGCTGCGCGAACATAATTTTTTCTATTACTCTGTAAACTATACCCTAATTGCTTCAACAATTTTGCCACCGTTCTTGGACTAATTTGATGTCCAATTTCTTTTAGAGCTTTGGCTAATTTTGCTGTACTTTTCGATGTCCAGAGTAACGGGGAACATGGATCTCCACGAGTCGCTGGTGCAATTAATTTTTCTAAATCTTGAATTAATGTGTGGTCATTTTGCGATAGACTTTTGCGTCCACCTCCAGGTTTTATCACTTTTCTGTGGATCTTAGTTGAGCTTATTATTTGATTTTGATTATCATCTTGAACAATTGGAACTTGTAGTTTTTTAATTCCGCTTTTAATGGTTTTACTTGATAATCCAGTCGCAAAAGCCACTGTTTTTATTCCTTCTTTCCCTAAAGATACTGCTTCAACTCCTGACCACAATCGTCTGAGTTTTTCATTCATGTATGGCATTAAAACCTCAAATTTGGTTCTAATATCCTCAATTATTGACATTTTTCCCAGAAACAATCACTTCGATTCTATTATCTCATTTTTCTGGGGGGGCGACATGAGAGCTAAAAAGTAGACTCTATAAGCTTCATAGCTCTCATACCTCGTAAATAATTATCGAGCTTATGACGACTTAAACGCATCAAATCATAAACTAATTTCCAACATTTATCCATAAAATTAATCCAGTTTTGAGCATATAGTCCAATATAAAAACTGCTGTGTCTTTTAGTTAAACGCCCATATTCTTTGACTCTAGCTACATAGTTTTGAACTCCTTGTTTAGTAATTTGTTGTCCTTGCATTGTGGAAGCAAGATAAGCAAAAGATATTATAATAACTAAAGATATAAAACGTTTTTCGATAACATTACTGCCTTCCATATTATATCCACCGCTCTTATAATCTCGGAACATCTCTTCAATAGAGAAACGTTTTTTATAGGCAGAAATTGCTTCCGAAGCACTGCTCATATTTGTTAGAATAAACCAACCTTCTTTGGTCACGGATTTTCGATAACTTTTTTTACATTTACAGGCGATACTAAATCCAGTAATTTGTTTAGTTTTGGTAACTTTTACATTTTCAAAAAATAATGAAGTTCCTGGTTTTAATCCACAATTTTCTAAGGAAGTCCAACCCGAATCTTTAAGTTGAATTTGTGCCGATTTTTTGAGTCTTAAACAAAATGTAAAGCCTTGTGTATCTAACCATTTAGCCAATTTGACGGAACAAAATTCTCGGTCTCCCAAAATTATAACTTGATAGCCATCAAATAGCTCTATAATATTTGATATAATTTTTGTTTGTTCTGAAAAATTACTTGAGCCAAGTTTTGAAAGAAGTTCAAAATAAACTGGAATTGATCGCTTATTATAAATTATACTAATCATCAATAAATTTTTATATCTCCAATTAGTTCTATCGATAACCAAATAGATTTTTGACTGTTTAGTAAATGTTTGATCGAGCCATTTTTTTTTTAAGAATTGGAAGCCACAATAATTTGAGCTCAAATATTGGTAATGATAAAAATCTCTGTAGTTTTTTACGTCTTGAATTTACCTGAATAGGTAAAGGTAATGACTCGGCAATTTTTTCTAGTTTAATATTTTTGATATCTTGTATAATAATTAGTACAATAGAAAACAACAAGAATTGAGATTCAGAAAGTAGATTTTTTAGATGTTTTTGATATAATTCTGGTATCATTTTCAATTGGTAGGTCGTATTGACAATTTATGACCTATCTTTTTTTTACCATAATTCGCTCAATTTAATATATATCAAGGGTTACAGGCCGCTTGTCTCCCCCCCAGCTCATTTTTAGACCCTTATCAGAAACTTATTTCTGCGCAACTCCTAAGGCTTATATGCAAACGAGTTCATATTCACGTTTGCAAAGAGGTGCTTCTAGGTTACTGATGACAGCCCCATCTGCTCGAATTGTTTGAGCATAAATGCACGTAAAAGATCACGTAAAAGATAGTTAAACGTGAAACACACTGCACAATTTAGAGCATCTAACGTTTAGCTAAAAACACCGATACAGATTTACTGAATTGATATAAACTGATCTATTAGTTCAAGTCCAGTTAATTACTTCCAAAATAGTCTCTAGATTTTTGGGTAAGCGTGATCGGTAATGGGTAATCCTAAACTACCAATTACCAATTCCAAATCACCAATTCCAAATTACCAATTCCAAATTACCTGATTTCGGATATGATAATTAGTCAATCAGAGATGATATTATATTTCTTGACTGATATAGTTAATTACCTAGAGATGTGCTACCCTGAGCTGATAATCCTGAGCGTATAATAAGATGCTTTGCCCTGAAATGATAAATTAAAAGACTTGGCTGACTAATCTTATAACTTTCTCTATTAATCAGTATTATCCATATAGTTAGATAAAGGTGTGATAGAAATCACATCAACTGGTGAAGTTAATTACTTCATGGGGTGACTGGATTCACTGACTGGATTACTGGATTCGGTGACTGGATGGAGTTATTAAAATCAGCGTCTTCTCAAGCCCTAGGCGGGATTCCCCCCGAAAGCGATGCTATGCGATCGCATCACCAGCAGTTGATCTGGCTTGTCACCCCCTCAACGGAAAATGAAACGGGCAAGATGCCCGTTCCACAAAACTATTCAAATCATTCCATTATTAAGCAACGCCAAAAAAAAGGAGCCGATTGCGTCGGCTCCCAACTTATATCAAGTCTGGTTAATCAATTACTAAATAGTCCCTAATCGTCAGCTATCAGCTATCAGCTATCAGCTATCAGCTATCAGCTTTGGGCCACGCTACGCGGATGGCCACGCTACGGGAATGGCTGAGGGCTGACGGCTGACGGCTGATAGCTTATCGTCAACCAGACATGATAGTAGATGTTACTTGACGCTAACTTTAGCACCAGCCTCTTCCAGTTGCTTCTTAGCGTCCTCAGCAGCATCTTTAGCAATGGCCTCTTTAATCGCTTTAGGAGCAGATTCCACCAACTCTTTGGCTTCTTTGAGACCCAAACCAGTGATTGTACGTACCACCTTCAGTACAGCAATCTTCTTATCAGAGGGGAACTCTTCTAGAACCACATCAAATTCAGTTTTCTCTTCCTCTGGCTCAGCCTCAGCAGCTGGAGCACCAGGCATAGCACCAGCCATCATCATCATACCGCCAGCAGGAGCAGCAGCGCTGACACCAAAAGCTTCTTCGATCTGCTTAACCAGCTCAGAAGCTTCTAGTAGAGTCAGTGATTTTAATTTTTCCAGAATTTCATCAGTTGTAGCAGACATTGATATAACTCCTTTTAGGTGAATTGTTTAATTTGTTGAGTGTTGTACTTGAGAGTTGTACAAATCTCAGAAAGGGGTAAAACCGAGTACTAGCTGTCGCCTTCTTCCTTGGCAGCAATCCCTTGGATGCATCGACCCAAAGAAGCTGGCACCTCGTTAATACTACGACCCAAGGAGGCTGGTACCTCATTAATTCCGACAGCAAGTTTGGTAGCGATAGAATTAATCGCTCCAGCAACTTGCGCGATCAGTTCCTCCTTAGAAGGCAAGTCGGCAATTGCCTTAACTTGCTCTTCATTCAAGGCTTGACCTTGCATCACGCCGCCGCGAAATTCAGTCTTCTTGGCGGTTTTCTTAAACTCCTGGTAGGCTCTGATGGCACTACCAACATCGTCTTTGACCAGGAGAAAGGCTGAAGTACCACTCAGGAATTCCGTCATCGGCTGCCAGTTTTCGTCTTCTTCCACCGCAAGCCGCATGAAGGTGTTTTTGGTCACCTTGCAAATGGTGCCAGTGGGACGCAGACGATTCCGTAAATCGGTAATTTCAGCAACCGACAGCCCCTGGTAATCAATAACTACAGCCAACTGAGACTCACTCAAGGTTTGCTTGAGCTCCGCCACAATTGTCTTTTTTTCGTCAAGTGTTCTACCCATTTTGTTAAGTGTTAATTGGTTAATTGTTAATTTAAAATAAATAAAAATCAATAAAAATCAATAATATTTATTTTCAATTGACTCTCAACCAAGAATAATAAGTATTGAACGGTCGGTCGCGTAGCGTGTGCGTAGCACATAGATCTGACGGATAACAAATAACCAAACTAAAACCCCGGAGGCTTGGCCGGGGTTAAGGGTCGTATCATTACCGCGTTCGCACTCACTGTAGGATCAGTGCCTGGGCAGATGATACATAGTACTTTAACCTCGGCAGGATATTAAGCTAGTTACTCCTGCTGTCTTCAGCGCAAGCCTTCTTCAATTGTCTAGTTGGTTTTGTCGAATTCTAAGGTGATGTCTAATCTCCGTTTTACGCAGCACCCTCAAGCTTGAGTTCACGCAGGATAGCGATATCCACTTCAATCGATGGACCCATGCTGGCAGACACAAATAAAGTGCGCCAATAGCGACCTTTCGCGCCAGATGGGCGATGGCGGTCGATAGTTTCCTGCAAAGCTTTGAGATTCACCAGTAAGTCTTCGGGGCTAAAGGATGCCTTACCAAACATAACATGAACAATGCCAGTACGGTCAGCCCTAAATTCTAGTTTACCAGCTTTGAATTCTTGGATTGCCTGAGCTATGTCATTAGTAACTGTACCACCTTTAGGAGAAGGCATCAAGCCCCGTGGTCCGAGGAGACGACCCAATCTGGCTACTTTGGGCATCATATCCGGCGTAGCAATTAGCCGGTCAAAATCCATCATCCCGTTTTGAATTTCTGCAATTAACTCCTCAGAACCGGCAATATCTGCCCCTGCATTAGTAGCTTCCGAGACTTTTTCACCCCGAGCAATCACTGCTACTCGTATCGTCTGACCTGTTCCCTTCGGTAAAGCTACTGTAGTGCGCAGTTGCTGGTCAGTATACTTTGGGTCAATTCCTAAGCGAATATGGGCTTCAGCCGATTCCGGAAATTTGGCCGTGGCTGTTTCTTTGAGGAGTTTGAGAGCTTCTATGGGTTCATAAGGTCGCTCTTCAACCTTCTTTTTTAGTTCTTGTAATCGACGCGATGGTTTC
Organism: Moorena sp. SIO3H5; assembly: GCF_010692395.1. Classification (GTDB taxonomy): domain Bacteria; phylum Cyanobacteriota; class Cyanobacteriia; order Cyanobacteriales; family Coleofasciculaceae; genus Moorena. Next base: position 1,184 of record NZ_JAAHHS010000418.1, on the reverse strand, counting down.
TTGGGCATCTGTATCTCCTGGGGTACTTAGCGAAGTAAAACTCCTCCCCCTCTATGGTTTACTTTAAGACATTGGAGTTGAAAGTTGAAAGTTGCAGGTTAAAGGATCAATTCATCTTTCATCCTTTATATGCATCCTTACTAATCGGTTATGGCTACACCCATGTTTCTAGCTGTGCCTTCCACAATTTTCATTGCCGCTTCTATATCATTAGCATTGAGGTCAGGCATTTTAGTTTGGGCGATTTCTTGCAGCTGGGACCGAGTAAGGCTGCCAGCTTTAGTACGGTTGGGTTGTGCTGAACCTTTCTCAATGCCAGCAGCTTTCTTGATCAGTACAGATGCTGGTGGAGTTTTGAGGATAAAGGTAAAGCTTCTATCCTCAAACACGGAAATTTCCACTGGTATGACCATACCAGCTTGATCAGCAGTTTTGGCATTGTACTCTTTACAGAATGCCATAATATTTACCCCGTGCTGACCCAGTGCTGGTCCGACGGGGGGAGCTGGGTTAGCTTTCCCAGCTGGGAGCGCTAACTTAATCAATGCAACAACTTTTTTAGCCATGATCTAGGGTCTAGCTTGTTTTTTCAATCTGATTGAACTCCAATTCTACTGGTGTATCCCGCCCAAAGATCGAGAGTAAGGCTTTGAGTTTGCTCCTTTCGGGGCTAACTTCAATCACTTCCCCTTCAAATTCTTTAAACGGACCAGATAGCACCACGATTTTGTCCCCTACTGCCATATCTACTTTGACAATCGGCTCTTGCTCTTCGGTTTGCTTGAAGATCCGTTCTACTTCACCATAGCTGAGGGGTACGGGTTTAACATGTCCTCTGCCACGCCCGTAGCGGCGTTTTTGTTCTGCCCCAACAAAATTAATCACATTTGGTGTGTTTTTGACAACTTGCCAAGCTTCATCATCCATCACCATCTGGACTAACACATAGCCAGGGAAAACTTTTTCTTCGCTGTGTTGGCGAGAACCATCCTTACGGATTTTAACCGTAGGTGTTTGGGGAATCTGCACTTTCAAAATCCGGTCCCCTACATCCATGGTTTGGATACGCTGTTCCAAGTTTGTCTTAACCCGTTTTTCACAGCCAGAAGCAACCTGAACTGCGTACCAGCGTGGAGTTGCAGGTTTTGATACCTCTTGATCGAAATCTTGGGATTCGTCTGAGA
>NZ_JAAHHS010000417.1 GCF_010692395.1 Moorena sp. SIO3H5 | reverse complement strand
TCAGGTCGTCCTTCTGGACGACCTGCCCCTGTCATTGATCAACTGCCTGGCTACAATAATGTTTGGCTAGCAACAGGTCATTATCGCAATGGTGTACTCCTCGCTCCGGCTACAGCACAACTAATTCTGAAAGAAGTAATTGAGTCAGGAAAATAGTTATAGGTGCGACAATCACGCGAATTTAATTCTTAATGGTAAGAGCGCACAAGCATGTTTTTGTTGAGAGTTAATCTTGACATTTCACAGTTAACCGTCAATCGTCAAAAAACACCGATCAATTAAAATATATAGGTTAAATGTTCATGAACTGATCTTTGTAGGAGGCGCGGCGCAACCTCTCACGTTTAACCCCAATGGGGTGTCAGGGGAGTATCCAGCCGTGAGTTTTTGATGAAATCTCGATGGTTAATCACGAGTTTGCTGATGGTGCTGATGAGCTGTGGCGAGTCGTCTACTCCACCACCTAATACAACAACGAGTCCCCAACCGATGCCAACCCCGCCTAATTTAGAGGACACATCTAAATCTGGCAGTTCAAAGCCCACAGCCAAACTGTCTGCTCCGGCATCAGATGCTTTTACTATCTCTGGTAAAGGAATTGGACCGGCTAAGTTGGGAATGACTTTGGGACAGCTAAAACAATCCCTAGGGGATAAAGCAAAATTTGAGGTCAAGTCACCGTTTATTGTCGGTTTCGATGCGATCGCAGTTGTCCAATCAGGACAACCCCAATACTATATTCTTTACCCGATGGGAACACCTATGGGTAATTCAACCGTAATGGAAGCGTTATTCACCACAAATCCTAACTATCGCACCAGCAAAGGTGTTGGCCCTGGCACACCCATCAAACTAGCTGAGCAAGCTTACGGTGACGCTACCTTGTCCTTTAACTATGCCAGTGAGTCGAGGGAATACGTCAATTTTTCCAACCTATCAGAAGATATAGCCTTCCGCATCGGAGTAAACGTCAATGATACTAATAATCAGTTTTCTGGCCTTTATGCTTCACCATTGAAAGAATATAACCAAACCCAGAACTATCGCGACTCAGCGACAATTAAATCCCTAGAAGTCTATTGCCGAGATAAATGTCCTTCACCCTAAATACTCATGTAAGTGAGCTTATCATTTAAATGCATGAAAGCTCATTTAATCAACAAGCGTTTGAAATTGCTCTGGAAGCAGTAAGGGAAAAGTTGCCCCTCAACTCCCTAGGCATGGGGGAATTCCCACCAATTCCCCTACAAATCTTTGACACTCTCCCATCCACCAACCAAACCCTTTGGGAATTGCTCAACCAAACTGCAACAGTTCCCACCATGGTTATTGCTGGTCAACAGACAGCAGGGCGGGGACAGTGGGGACGACAATGGCAATCTCCAAAAGGTGGACTCTACTTATCATTAGCTTTAGCTCCCAAGTTACAGGCATTGGACAGCGCCCAGCTAACCATGTGTAGTGCTTGGGGAATTGCTACAGCTTTGAGAGCTTACGCCATACCAGTGTCTGTGAAGTGGCCCAATGACCTACTACTTAAGGGACGCAAACTCGGAGGTATTCTAACACAAACCCGTGTCCAACAGGGTCAAATTACCAAAGCAGTCGTGGGTGTCGGAATCAACTGGAGCAATGAGGTGCCGGAATCTGGCATAAATTTGCGCTCATTTTGGGAACCCCAGCCCTCTCCCACTGTGACATCTATAGAAATGCTGGCTGCCATTGTTTTACAAGGACTACTGTCCGGATATCAACTCTGGTCAGAGGAAGGAATGAATAGTTTGCTACCACGATATCTAGCGCTATTCAATTATCAAGGAAGCCAGGTCATGGTAGAAGGAAATCCAGGCATCATAACAGGGGTAACCCCTAGGGGCGAACTACGAGTGCATCTACACGATACTCCGACCCCAAAAGAAATTTTGCTCAAGCCCGGTACAATCAGTCTTGGCTATCGTAGTTGTTGATAACTCTTAGGGTTAAGGGTCAAATCTTAAAGGTTAACCATTAACAAACAGCAATCAAGGTTAATCAACTGATCAACAAAATAGCAATTATGGCGTTGCTTAATAATGGAATGATTTTAAGATTAGGTGGGCTTTCCAAGGGCGCGAGCAATCCCTCGCGGCCTTGGGTCCCACCTGTGGAATGGGCATATTGGTGGAAGCGATGCAGCGCGGTCTTGGGGAGGCAGCGCGGTCTTGGGGGTCCCCCCCATGAGCGACTGCCGTGGTTTCCCCCATGAGCGACTGCATCAAGACACAGGCATCTTGCCTGTTACAGTTTCCCGGCGGGCAGGATGCCCACTCTAGTCCTATTCATTCGAAGACTGACGCAACGCCGCAATTATGGCTGATGGCTGAGCCGAGCGAGTATAACTGTGTAGTAATTATTTAGTGAGTCGTAAATGACCAAAGAAAACTCCCCTGGTAGCACCCTGTATAGCATTTTCTACCGATGTCCAAAACTCATCCATGGACTGAGTGTGATGAGTAGTATTGGTGTCCTCAGCAGCGGTATGGTTGTGGCAAAAACTCAGTCACCCATAGAAGCTGTATCAGTAAACACGACTACCAAATCTATAACGGAAGCAGGATTTGATCCAACTCTTATTGCTGCTTTGCCTAAACCTACACCCCCAACTTCCTTTCCGGTGACAGCTGTGCCAGTGGCAAAACCAGCCCCAGCAAAAGCTGCGTCAAAACCAGTATCAGCAACTAAGCTCACTAAACCAATTGCCCCACCAGCACCAAAAGTTGCCCGGAAATCAGTAGCTCCCTCGGTGCCAATCCAGGTCAGGAAACCAATTGCTCCACCAGCTAGGAAATCTGTCCCGACAAAAGCGATCGCAGTCAAACCAGTACAGCGTAGAACCCAATTCTCTGTACCAGCTAAAGCCACTGTAGCCAAGCCACCGAAAGTCAAGCTCAATCCAGTAGCATTACAGGCTAGTGTTCCAAAAGCGGCTGCTAAAAATAGCTATATTGACCGCACAAACTACAATGTTGGTGCCACTAAACGGTACACTCCCCCCTCGGCAGTTGTTTTAACTGAAAGGTCAAGGGGTTGTCGGACTGTAGCCAGAAATGGCCAACTCAGGGGGAATTGTGGTATTGTCCCGAGGCGTCAACCAATTGCTATCTCTGGAAGTAGAAGGAACGGTAGAGTAACTCAATTACCCAGACCACGAGTAATTAGTACTCAAACTGCTAGATATAATCCCGTTCGACCAGTCCGATTTAATTCAGTTCAACCGGCCAGATTTAATCGGGTGAAACCTGTCAAGAGTCGTCCAGCTAAATGGGTTCCTCGTGGGATTAGCGTTGCTCGGCGGAATCGGTCTGTCCGTAAACTTCCTACAGCCTTAGCCTACTACAATCTCACCCAACGACCCTCAGGATTGGCCAATTTCAGGCAATCCAGCTTTGTGTTCCCCGTAACCATTCCTTCTGCCATTAGCTCCCTATTCGGCTGGCGGATTCATCCGATTTCCGGTAATCGCCGTTTCCACGCTGGTACAGATATAGCAGCACCCCTAGGTACTCCAGTTGTTGCTGCTGCTGATGGTGAAGTAGTAACAGCTGACTTCTTAGGTGGCTACGGTTTGACCGTTATGGTGCGCCATGAGGAAGGTACCCAAGAAAGCCGCTACGCTCACCTATCAGAAATCTTCGTCCAACCTGGGGAATGGGTACAAAAAGGAACTGTAATTGGCCGCGTTGGCAGCACCGGTAATTCTACTGGTCCCCACCTACACTTTGAATGGCGGCATGCCACTCCCCAAGGCTGGGTAGCAGTAGATGCTGGCTCCCATTTGAAGTATTCTTTAGGTCAACTAGTCCAATCCCTACAGGTAGCCAAAAATACCTCCTTTTCCCTACGAGGATTTTAGGCCAGTGATGGGGTGATGGGGTGATGGGGTGATGGGGACAGAGTTATATCAGCAGCACCAGTTATATCACCGTCTCAGTCCCCAGTCCCTTTTACCCTTTTACCCTTTACCCTTTAACCTTTGCATCCAACCGTGCAAGCTTTTACTTAGGCAAACTCTCCAACCGAGCTTCGACCATCATTCGCACCACATCCGGCATTTTGTATTGGGCTTGCCAGCGTAACTTATCCCTTGCTTTAGCTGGGTTAGATTTCCCTAAAGCCAAATCAGTTGGTCGGAATAATTTGCTATCGGTCACCACATGGTCTTGCCAGTCCAAGTCAACTGTAGCAAACGCCGTTGCCACGAAATCTTCTAATTTATAACTCTCCCCTGTCGCTATTACATAATCATCTGGCTGGTCTTGCTGTAGCATTAAATACATTCCTTCAACATATTCAGGAGCCCAACCCCAGTCACGCTTAATTGCCATATTCCCCAAACGAAGCTTCTCTTTACTACCGTTAGCAATCCGACAAGCAGCACTGACTATTTTTTGGGTCACAAATCGTTCTGGTCGTAGGGGAGACTCATGATTAAATAAAATACCAGAGCAGGCAAATAAGCCATAGGCTTCACGGTAATTAGCTACTTCCCAAAACGCTGCTGCTTTAGCAACACCATAGGGACTTCTGGGACGAAAGGGAGTCTGTTCATCAGCGGCTTGTTCTCCAGTATCCCCAAAGCACTCACTAGAACCAGCGTTATAGAGTTTAATGGGAGCACCAGTAAAGCGAATTGCCTCTAATAAATTAATTGTGCCAGTCGCTATGCTTTCTAGGGTTTCTACCGGTTGTCCAAAAGACAACCCCACTGAGCTTTGCCCCGCTAAGTTATAAACTTCATAGGGTTGGAATTTTGTTAGCACTTGCAATACACTACGAAAATCCGTGAGTGTCATTGATTCCAACTTAATTTGGTCTCGGATACCCAAATACACCAAGTTCCTAAAGGAGGACATTTGAGCATCCCGTGACGTGCCACAGACAGTATAGCCTTTGTCTAAAAGCAACTTTGCTAAATAGGCTCCATCCTGACCAGATACTCCACAAACCAGTGCCTTTTTCATTAACTTTTCTCAGGAAATAAACGATTCATGTCATGTTACGATTAACTATCCATGTTAGATATCACGAATCGATGTGTACAATAAATAAAGAAGAATAATGCAAATTTATAGACCTCAAAGACAGTCATTGAAATTCAGTTAATTATCCTAGATTGTCGTTAAGGTATTGCTAATTATAATTTATTTATGGATAGTCTAAATAATTAGAACGTGAATGAAACATTAACGTTAAGTTCGGCAAGCTTTAAACCCGATGCAAGTCTAAAGCATAGATAGGATGAAGCTGATTAAATCAATTCTAGGTAAATCGAACCATAACTTAGAGTATAACTTAGAATTATCTTTGATGATAACTCTTATTTAAAAAGTTTTTTTTTGAGAATACAGTTTTCGCCAATTACTATTCCCTTTTCCCTGTGTAAGACAACGGCGACGATGTCTATTGTATTATTAAATAACTTTAGTTCTATTTTAAATCGTCACAAAAAAAAAATAAGACCCCCTTCTGCCTTGATGAATGGCAAGCTACTAGTCAAGTATAACCTGCTGACTTAGAGTTGACAAAGGGTAACAGATTGGCGTCAGTGCTATTATGTGGGTATTAATAATTAACTATGACTAATTCCTTATAGCAGCAGTTGGTCAGATGGGGAACTTTCCAGCTACGAGTATCCTCTAAGTAGAACAAACCGATAACGGCTTTTTAACAATGTCCCTCTACAACTAATAACCAATTACCAATTACAAATGACAGGCCAAGATAAGCGTCAGCGATGCAGCGCGGTCTTGGGGGTTCCCCCCATGAGCGACTGCATCAAGACAATGAACCCTAAACAACCCTAAACAAAGTCGTGACGTGGCTTGAGTGACAACATATTCCGGATTTTCTGAACAATTTATTGTGTCTTTATCTAGCAAGAGTCAATATGTTTATGATCAATACAGTTAACCCAGGAAAAACCAGACCCCTTGATATATTAAGCGAAATTGCTAAGAATCACAGTAGTGTAAAACCACGATTGACTAGACCAGTTGTGGGTATAAGCTTACTGCTGGTTTCCGCTATTACCCTACCTATACCTACCCTAGCTCAAATTCCATCAATCGAGGTACCAGCTTCACCATCCCCGAGGGAGGTACCAGCTCCACCATCCATTGCTGACTTCGTTGAGGTAAATCAGGGTAACACCGTATCAGCCGCCACACCACCTGTGCGGAACTCTTTACCACCAGACAGAGCTTATACCCTTGATGCTGGAGATGTTCTTAACATGAATATCTTTGATGTTGATGAATACAGTGGTCAGTATCAAGTATTGGTGAACGGTTCCCTTAACTTACCCTTGATTGGTAGTGTATTTGTAAGAGGCAAAACCCTCGATCAAGCTAGCGAACTCGTCTGAGCTGACTTTGAAGATAGCCTGCCTCAAAAGCCTCGCGAGCTTCCC
>NZ_JAAHHS010000416.1 GCF_010692395.1 Moorena sp. SIO3H5 | reverse complement strand
TGACCCAACGATAAGCATTAAGCCAAGTTTTCCATACTTTATGAAGTTCTTTAGATGGAAACACCCTGATCTTCAAGACACTGTTTGGTGTCAACTTCACCGTCTGGTTCCGAGGTTTTTTCTTGTACCGCTTTGCTGACTTGTTTTTGGTATTTCCGGAGTCCGTAAAGCCTAGCAGAGAAACAGTGGAGGATGGACAGGATATCTTCGACCAACTCTTGTTCTGGGGACAATTTGCGTTCATTGAGAACCACGAGTTTAACCTTGCCTTTTTGGCACAACCACTCAAGCAATGGAAAACCAAATCTAACTGCTCTGTCTGGGTAGGCGATAACAAATGCTGAGATATCACAGCTGTATATTCGTTCCAGTATTTTGAGGAACTTGCGCCGCTTAAAATTGAGTCCTGACCCAATTTCTGTAATAACTTCTGCGTTTGGGTATTTTGCCCGTAAAAATTGAGCTTGTCGATCGAGGTCATCCCGTTGGGAGTAGGTAGAGACTCTTGCATAGCAGACAATGGGCTTAATCTGCGGAGTTTCTCCTTCGACACAGAACCGCCTTTGATTCCCTTTTGTCCTGATACTGTCGAGTCTCCCTTCTTTGTCCCACCGCCTAAGAGTTGAGATCGAGACTCCGAGGTGCTCGGCTGCCTCTTTTGGAGTGACATATTTTTTCATTGACCGTGAACCTTACTAAATCTAGTATACTTAACTTTAGTAAGGTTTGCTAAGGCTTAGTAATATATCTGGCTAATAGTTACACCTCTGTTAAATTATCATGTTTCAAACTACTCGCCGACGCCTTGCTCTGTGGTACACTACAGTTACGGCAGTGTTACTGTTATTATTTGCAACTGGTGTCTATCTTTATGTCCGCCACACCCTGATTGAACGGGTTGATGACACCCTCAAACATGTCGTAGAAGTGGTAGAGCGATCACTGGTGATTCAACCTGTGGATGATGGCGAGATTCCCTACCAATTCAACATTGAAGCAAGTTTTCGAGACAATAGTGATGGGGTAGAAGATGACCACATTGACCTGGAGTGGTTTAGTCCGAAGGGGGATTTGCTGTGGTCAACCTTCTCAGAACCCTTAACTATTCCCTTAAAGACCAACACCACTAGGGCAACAGTTCATTTATCAGCAGAGCATCTCCTGCGACAGTTAACCCAACCGGTGCAAATCGAGGATTATATCTTGGGTTATTTACGGGTGAGCCACCCATGGTTTGAAGTCACCAAACCCAGCCACCAACTGATATTTGATCTGACTCTAGGTACAGTGGTGATGATTATCTCTACTGGTGCTATTGGTTGGTTACTATCTGGTATGGCTATGAAGCCAGTACGGGAGTCCTACCAACGGCTCAAACAATTCACTGCTGATGCTTCCCACGAACTGAGAAACCCAATTGCAACGATTCAGACTAACGTGCAAGTTGCTCTGGGGGATCCCGATTTGGCATCTGAGTTGCAACGGCACCAACTCCAAGTGATAGAGCGATTAACCCAGCGCTTAGGAAAACTGGTGAATGACCTGCTGTTTTTGGCTCGTGCTGATAGCGGTATGGTAAAACCCCAGTGGCAATTAGTCCACCTGGATGCTTTGCTAATGGAAGTGATCGAGGAGCAACAACTGATTGCTACAGAAAAACGCATTTCTCTGTACCTGATTGAAATCCCCAATCCCGATCACGGAGAGAGCACAGAGCAGACAGAGGAAGAGATCGGGGCTGGTGACGTATTTCTGTCAGCTTACCCTAGTAAGGAATTCCAAAATCCAACATTCGACGAAGATGCCTTTACCCTTGAGGGGGATTGGAATCAATTGGCACGTTTATTTACCAATCTAGTGAATAACGCTGTGCAATACACACCTGCTTCTACCAAAACTCCAGGGGAAGCATTTATTCAAGTGGAATTACAACAGTTAGAAGCTCCCAGCAAAGGTAGGGCAAGAAATCTGGAATTCCTCACCGGTCGTTACTCATGGGGAGGACCCCCAAGACCGCGCTACCTCCTTCAAGTTAAGGTAACTGATTCTGGTCAAGGCATCTGTGCATCAGCATTACCTCACATTTTTGATCGCTTTTATCGAGCTGATCCAGCTAGACCCTATGATACAGCAAAAGGAGCTGGGCTAGGTTTAGCGATCGCTAAAACAATAGTTGAGAATCACCACGGTCAAATCGAAGTTGAAAGCACTCTCAACCAAGGCACAACGTTTACGGTTACAATACCCGTTTTTAGAAAAAACAATGTTGACAGTTCTGTCGAAAAGGAGTAGGTATGAAAGACATTCCCGTAGCGTGGCCTATTGGCCAAGGTTCTGAGAATATGTCAATTCCTAAACAGAAGGATAGGAAATTCACTTGACTAGCATTGATTTTAGTTTTCCCATCTCCTTAATTTATGAGAATGTTACTGTATAGTTACTGTATAGTAGTGAGTGCTTAAGAGCTGAGTTTTTATATAAACGTACTACCAAACCTCAATAATTTGCTCAAGCTGGATTAATTAGTAATAATGTTTAGATCCACAATCAGGATTTACAATACTAGCCAACTCCGGGTCAATGATCTATTACCAATCACTAATATCTAAAAATTAATATAGCGTTTCTTGTAGCTATAAGGTACACATACTTTTTGCCTCTTCCCTCTTCTGACTTACCTCTTCACTCTTTCCTATTTTATGCTCCCTGCTCCGAAGTCCCTAAAACCCAGACATTTGTACCTCACAAGTCGTAGAATTGCTATATCTAATATCTAATATCTAATACTATCATGCTATCGTATCTAATACCTAATAGCTAATACCTAATTTTGTAAGAAAGCCATTGAATGTCTCTTTATCAGGCAAAGAGGGCTGAGCTCCAGGCTTAGTAACAGCAAGCGCCCCAGCTGCAGCTCCCCATACTACCGCTTGCCGCAAGGGTAACCCTTTGGCTATTGCCACAGCCATTGCACCATTAAACGCATCTCCAGCCGCCACAGTATCCACAGCCTCAACAGAAAAAGCAGGGACGAAGAAAGATTCAGAACCAGTGGCACAGAAAACCCCCTGCTCTCCTAAGGTCACAATCACCGTATCCACACCTCGTTGCAACAGTACTTCCGATGCGTTCTTGGCTGACTCTATGGTATCGACAGGAAAATCCACTAGTACAGAGGCTTCCAACTGATTTGGTGTCATAATATCCACCATGCCATACAGTTCCTCTGGCAACTCCTGAGCTGGTGCTGGGTCAAGAATCACTGGACAACCCACTTTCTGAGCTGCCGCTGCTGCTAAGAGCACGACGGACATGGGAATCTCCAACTGTATCAATAAAACAGCGGCTTCTGGCAACAAATTACTGAGGCGTTCCACATCAGTTTCATTAACATGCCCATTAGCACCAGCCACGAAAATAATGGTATTCTCCCCAGCCTCATCCACCGAAATCACTGCAATCCCAGAACTCACCCCCTCCTCAACCAAAACGCTATCAGTGTCAACACCCGTTACCCCTAGACTGTGGCCTAGCTGAGTTCCAAAATCATCACTACCAACGCGCCCCACCATTTTAGTGGGGATACCCAAGCGTGCCACCGCCACAGCTTGATTTGCCCCTTTCCCACCAGGGGCAGTAAAAAATTCATGGCCTTGTAGTGTTTCACCTGGAACTGGTAACCGGGAAGTTTTGGCTACCAAATCCATATTGATACTGCCGAAAACAATAACTGGTTTCATCGTTAACAGAATTAAAAGTTAGCAAGTTGAAAGTTTAAAATAGTTACAAGGCAAGGAAGCTCAAGTTGTTCGCGTAGCGTGGCCATAGGCCAAGGTTAAACGTTTTAACTTTCAACATTATAACCTAAAAACATTCCAAATTAATGGTAACAAAAACCAGAATTGGTTTGATATTTAATTTAATAGAGTTACCTTTAACAAAGTTCCAATTTATGTATAAAGGTTAAAATTGAACGTTTTAACCTTAAACTTGTGCTCCCTGCGCTCCCTGCGCTCCCTGCTAACCTACCTTTCACCGAACGCCAAAGGCGAACAACCCGCCAACCTACCTACCTACCTACCTACCTGCCAACCTGCCAACCTGCCAACCTGCCAACCTACCCTATACCAAACGCCTATGAGCGAACAACCTTCTAACCTTTTACCCTTCAACTAATGCATCTATAAAGCTGGTTTCAAACCAAGAAGCTTTATCAACCGCTCAATGTCGAAATATTCATTCATCATCTGTTGCATACACTCCACCTTAATTGCTTCATGGAGATGTACTTGACCAAAAGAATTGTCAATAATCTCAACAGTAGTGAGGGTGTCTAAATCAACGGAAAGTACTGGAATTTCAAACTCTTCAGCACGTCTGAGAATAACCGATTGAGGCTGAACTTGACCGGTAAGGATTAAACAGTGAGTTGAGGTTTCTAGAGCAGCCATCTGAAGGTCTGGGCGATCGCCTCCCGTCACCACCGCCATATTAACGCCCTTCCGTAGATACTTCAGAGCAGCATTGACATTCATCGCCCCAATGGTCAATGTTTCCACCATCAAATCCAAACGGTCAGGGCAGCATAGCACTTTAGCTTGCAACTGACGTACTAGTTCCCGAACACTAACACTGCGCAACAGATTATTTCTCGGCATCATTCCCAATACTGGAATTTCTTGCCGTTCCAGAAACGGTTTCAATGTTGTTTTTACCCTTGATAGCTGGTCTTGGGGAATATCATTAATTAAAACTCCCAGTAAGCTTTCTCCCAGACGTTGCTTAGCAAATAACAACGCATCTGCTAGTAAAACCGAGTTAAAACGAGCCACCAATAAGACAGCAGCATCAATTGTCTGAGCAACTTTTGGTAATGATAAGTTAAACAGAGTCCCTGCACTCAAGGTTGCTGCTGCTTCCATCAAAACTACATCACTATTTAGTGGTTGGAGATAGTCTTGAAGAGACTGACGGTAATCGGTTGAGTCTTGTCCTCCCAATCGTTTTTCAATGGTTTCAGCATCCATAAACAGCAAAGGCGATCGCACCATGTTTTCTGGCAACTTAAGTATGTCAGTGATAAACTGGACATCTTCCTCTATGGTTGATCCTTGATTGCTACTCAAAAAGGTACCCAGTGGTTTACAGTAGGCAATCGTTATCTGTTTTGCTTGCAGTTGATCGGCAATTCCTAGGATTGTTGCTGACTTACCGCTGTAAGCTTCTGTTGACCCAATTAGTAAATACTTAGCGGATTGTGCCACCCCTTATTTACACTCCTATAACTAGAGAACTGGTTGTTTATTCATCAATGCGTAGCAGTTTGCGGTAAAATGCCTTGGAAAAATCCGTTATACGCGATCGCTTAAAGTTCATAATCACTTCGATTAAGTAATTCACAAACTCAGAATTTTGCATAGTCAGTTCATAACTGAGATCCGCGTTACCATCAAATTGTAATCGGCAACGAGTTAGTTCCGAAGGAAGATTAGATACAAACCAAGTAGCAACAAAGGGAATACTATCACCGCCTTCTATCTGGCGACGACCTTCCAAAGACCCTTGTTGGTAGAGGCTAATTGCTATAGGTAAAAGATTGCGTTTATTACCCTGGTAGTAGGGAACATAAATCCCGACAGCTCCTTTGTCGGCAGGCTTAAGTTTTTCGATCGACATGGCTGAATATCACTCAATTGCCGTTTATGGTATTGATATAACTATTCCTATGGAACAATCTCCGTGATGCAAAACCCATCACGATCAGATGATTAGTCCAGGAAAACAAGTATTCTAATACATTACATTGAACTTTCCTATAGGTTAAGCTTATCCCCACAGTTTATAATAGGGGATGGTGTGTTTATTCCTACAAGAAGCGTGGATAAAAGTTGATTGAGTCTCTAGTCTAGCCTCAACGGGGATTAGCCTTGCAACCTACTGGGTAAACCGATTTATACGTAGTAGAACGCTTACCAAACCAAGTGTAACGATTATCCCGAATCTGCTCATAAACCTGATCGCCTAAGGACTTCACCCCAGGCATTGCCCGATAAGCCGATACAAAGATATTACCCAATGGCAATAGACGCCCAATCTCTTCAGCGGCATCACTTCCTTGCCATCGGCAATCATCCGAAGAAGCATCGATCAAAATCATACCCATCTCACACTCGCCAGGTGTTACCCGTAATTTGCCGCAAGCTTCTTGATCCTGCATGGGTATGTAATTAAATAGCTTGCCCTGATCCAGATTTTCTAATAGCTGTACCAGAGTCACACAAAGATTACAGTCGCCATCGTAAATAACGTGATATCCCATTGCTGCCTCTTTCCTAAATCCTAGTTTATCTGCCCCAAAATAGCTTATAACGCTATGTTTGACTACTACTGTAGTCCTAAACATTGCCGAAGCTTGCCATATCAAGTTTGAATTGAATAGTTCACCAAGGGGACCG
>NZ_JAAHHS010000415.1 GCF_010692395.1 Moorena sp. SIO3H5 | reverse complement strand
TGCCAACGCAGTTTCTACTTTACCAGGAACATCCTCAAATTCGACAATTTTGCCGATGGCGCGAAAATACTCCAGGTCTTTTGGATCGAAATCCAACATGCTGACTTTGTGACCGAAAACCCCTGTCTCTTCATCAAGGACAATATCACTACCTTCTGTGGCTTCGGTAATGGAATTCATCCATCGTTCCAATTCTTGTTCATTGATTTGAACCCCCAATCGGTTCGCGGATTCAATGACGCGGTTCCGTGCATCTGCGGTTTGATCTGGTGTTGTAGTCATATCGGATCTCCTGAAGATATATAATTGATGATATAACGATCAAAAATCTTAAAAAAACATAAAAGTTTGTGGTCTTGCCAATAGAGATTGAGCCTTAATTTCACTAGTATACTAATGCAAAACAATACGTTAAAAGCAGATTCAAATGCTAAATTATTGGTGTTGCTGAATTAAGGAATGAATGCGCAATCATCTGGTGCAAGTTAAAGCCCCCTAAATCCCCCAAGTTTGGGGGACTTTGAACGTCTTATTCCCCCCAGAATTGGGGGTTAGGGGGGCGAAACCATACCCAGAATCAGCAACGCCAAATTATTGACTGCTTTTGCATAAATATTATCTAGAAAGATATCATATTTATCAATGGTTGCAGCTAAGAAGTAAAATTTATTAACAATTTCTCTAGTAATACAGATAACATGGGAATAGTTCTCACCCAGTTGCACAGCCGATCTGGTACTATTAAACCCTTAGAACAAATGTAATCATCAAACCGAATGGAAAGTGCATTGCCAACAAGCATGCGGAGCGATGCAGTCGGCTAAAGGGGATTGCCAGGGGGCTTTCAAGGTGCCAACACAGGTGTGGCACCCAGACCCAAAACTATGAGTGACTGCATCAATACAAGGCAGGCTCTATGGATAACTTTCTCGGGTTACCCAACCATATCCGTTGCCCCTACCATAGGCGGCTAGAGTAATAATCAACTCTTGAGCTCGTCAATATAAGCTTTAATTGCAGGTAGTGCTGTCATCTTTTCGTAGAAGAAATTGTTGACAATATTCATTACCTCTGCTTGAGCTGCGTCTACTTGGGGACCAAGGGGAACGCCTTCTTCCTGACGGCTGATGCAGCGGGATAGACGCAGCAGATGGCGCACGATCTCCAATTCCTCTTCCCCTTCCAAGACCTTGATCACAGCCATAATCAGTTCATCAGTCTGATCAAGAATGCTGTCGATATCAAAGACGGTGCTTTTTTCCGTGGCTTCTTGAACTGTTTTTACCAGGGCGTGGACTTGATAAAGTAATGCCGCCGGTTCGTCAAACAGTTCCCGCAGGAAGGCAGCTTCCTCATACTGCCCATTCAGTCGGAAGATGTTGTACAAGCGTTTGGCAGCTTTGCCATAGTTGAGATTATCTTCTTTAACATATTTTTTAACTTGGTATTGCAACTCACTGACGTAATCATCCATGACATCGCTGGAAACCTGCTTCACCAGTTTGTTAAAGATGGGGGCAGATTCGGCATCCAGGTAAACCTCTTGGAAATAGGCGTCCAGATAGCCGTCTAAGGGAGTGATTGTACCATCCGGAGCTTCCCAGGTAACATCCAACATGTTGCTAGCGTTGGCCAATTGACCGCGCACTGGATCAGAAATTACCCAGTCCAGCTTACACCAACCGGGATCGTCCGCTACAGAATCCCAGGTGATGATGACAGGATTCCCTTCAGAGTCCCTCGCTTCAATCTTTCCAGCCACAACTTCATCAGCAGACCACGCGATCGGTGAGCCTTTGCTACAGGGACGTTCGTTACAGATAACGTCTTGGGGATAGCTACCGAATTTCAGTTCAATGAATTGAAAATTGTCACCCGACAGGCTATTGATTGCTTTCTCACGCATAATTCGAGCAAGAATCTGGCAAGCTTCAGCCTTGGTGGGGGCAATGATATTCACCCGCTCGAAGTAATCACAGTCTCCAGGGTGAGTTTGAACCTTAGATTGAGCTGCTGAACCAGAGAGAGCCAAAGCAGTTTCTACGACACCAGGAACATCGTCAAATTCGACAATTTTACCAATGGTGCGAAAACGCTCCAGGTCTTTCGGGTCAAAATCCAACATGCTGACTTTGTGACCGAAAACCCCTGTCTTTTCATCGACCACAATATCGCTGCCCTCTGTGGTTTGGGTAATGGAATTCATCCATCGTTCCAATTCTTGTTCATTGAGTTGAACCCCCAATCGTTTCGCAGATTCAATGACACGATTCCGTGCATCTGCGGTTTGATCTGATATTGTACTCATGTGGTATCTCCTGAATATATATAATTGATGATCAAGGATCAAAAAGGTTAAAAAAACCTAAAATTTTGTAGTCTTGCCAAAGAGCTTGCGTGTTGATTTCACTAGGCTCACAATGCCAGAGAATCAGTTAAAAGCAGTGTCAAATGCTAATTTTTTTTTCTGCTTTTTCAGAGAGTATCTAAAAAAGTATCATGTATCTGAATAGTTGCAGGGAAAATACCCAATTTCTTTACAATGTTTTAGCAATGCAGATAGGATGGGAATACTTTTCAAACAGTTGCAGCGAATGTAGTAGGAGTCAACCCTTAGAATAAATCTAATGATGGAACACAATCGATACCATGTCAACCAGCAAGATTATCGTAATTCTCTGTATTAGAGCATTTAAATATCTATCAATATCTTTTTTTTTCTGGTTATTTCCAATTGTTACAATTTAAAGCTACTATTTTTATATATTTATCAGCATCACTAATCAGATCGTCAATAACTTAAATAACTTACAAAAATTTGGAATTTCAATTAATAGTAAACAGGAATAAAATTATGTGTATATCCTAACTCTTAGTACAGGTATATCTCTGATTGCGATTAGAAGATACAATAACCTTAATATAACCAAAAAAATTTTCTTAATAACAAGTTACAAAAAGTACTTTACCCGATCAAACATCAACCATCAAGCTTCCAACCTTTTAATTTCTCCTGCTTGCACTGAAAGAATCTGAGACGAATTCAGCCATTGGGAATCAAAGGCTCCCAAGTGAGTAGTAGTAATTAAAGTCTGAAACCGGTCCTGAATAGCATCCAACAATAAATTTTGCCGATTCAGGTCTAGTTCAGCTAATACATCATCGAGTAACAACAGAGGTGGTTCTCCCACCACTTCTTCAATCAGCTTCAATTCTGCTAACTTGAGCGCTAATACTAACGTTCGCTGTTGACCCTGAGAACCATAGGACTTGGCTGGGGTTTGATTAATGGTAAACTGTACTTCATCCCGGTGAGGACCGACTAGGGTTCTCCCTTGATGAAATTCAGGAATAGAGTACTGTTGGATTTTCTCTAGAAAAGCCTGCTTGACTAGATCGGGGTCATCTTTGGAAAGACTGACATTGGGGGCATAGGTAATATCCAATACCTCTGTCTTGCCACTAATGCTAGCGTGCCATGCTTGGGCTAAAGGAGCTAACCGGTTTAGCATTCTCTCTCGACGGCGGGTGACCCGTGAGCCAGCAGTAGCCAGTTGGGCATCCCACAACCCTAGCTCAGCATTGTATTGCTTAGATACCGATGCATCAACTTCCCCTTCTTGTTGAAGTTTACGGATTTTTTTGAGCAAAGCATTGCGCTGTCGCAATACCTGGTTATATTGCTGCAAAATGTAGGCATAAATTGGTTCGAGCTGAGTCAGAATCGAATCGAGCCAGGCGCGACGCCGTTCTGGTGCTCCTCGCACCAGTTCCAAATCCAGGCTAGAAAACTGTACTGCATTGAGAATACCTAAAAAGTCCAACTGCCGACGTAAGGATTCTTGATTGAGAGCAACAGTACGTCGTCCTTGAGTGCGCAAGGTTAATCCTAGTTCTACTGAACCATAGGTTCGTTCTAAAGTAGCCCGAATCTCAGCAATGGGAGTAGTTTCTAAGACCAATTCGCGATCGCGTGCTGACCGATGACTCTTGAGGGTAGAGAGCAACTCTACTGCCTCTAGTAGATTCGATTTCCCCTGAGCATTATTACCCAGCAAAATTGTCTTGGGAGCATCGAAGTTGACCAAGCAATCTTTGTAGTTACGAAACTGTCGCAGGTGTAGGCTCTTAAGGTACATCCATTTAAGGTTACAAGTTGGGGGTTAGCAGGTTAATCGGTTGAAGGTTGAAGGTTAGCAGGTTGAAGGTTAAGAGGTTTAAGGTTAAGAGGTTGAACGCGATCGCGTGGTCTTTGGCCAAGGTTAAGAGGTTTAAGGTTAAGAGGTTGTTTGCCCAAGGCATCCCTTGTAGGCTAGGTTAGCTGGTTGAAAGTGAGCAGGTTCTAGGTTATCAGGTTCTAGGTTAATAGGTTAAGAGGCTTAAGATTAGAAGTTTGATCTGAACTGAAAAAAATATCTAACCGTCCAACCTGCCAACCTTCAACCTGCCAACCTTCAACCTGCCAACCTTCAACCTGCCAACCTTCAACCTTCAACCTTCAACCTGCCAACCTTCAACCTCCCAACCTCCCAACCTGCTAGCCTGAAACTTTTCCCTTGCTAAACCAACGAATAAATAATTTTTCCAGCTCAACCCAAACAAATAGTGAGGTACTAAAGCCAAGACAGACAGCGAATTCCATCATAGTCAGAGGTTCAGTGCCAAAGAAGTCTTGCAAAAAGGGTACATAAACCAGTAGCAGCTGTAAGAGAGTAGTCACAGTAACTGCTAATAGCAAATAAGGGTTAGAGAATGGGTTTAATTCCAGAGTAATGCGTTTGTTGGAGCGGACTGCCAGGGCGTGACCCATTTGAGCAATACATAGGGTAGTAAATACCATTGTCTTCCAGTGAGGGAAGTATCCGTAGGCGATTGCCATTAAGGTAATGTTGAAAATGGCAAAAACAATACCAATGCGCACCATATAAGACCCCAATCCTCTGGCAAAAATACTTTCCCGAGGACTAAAAGGCGATCGCTTCATCACATCCGGTTCTGCTGGTTCCACGGCTAGGGCAAGAGCGGGTAAACCATCAGTGACTAGGTTCATCCAGAGAATTTGTAAGGGAGTGAGGGGAACATCTGGTAATCCCATGATTGGGGCTGCGGCAATAGTTAATACCTCACCGATGTTACTGCCCAGGATGTATCTAATAAAGCGACGAATATTGTCATATACTGTCCGACCTTCTTCTGTGGCAGCAACAATGGTGGCAAAGTTGTCATCTAACAGCACCATATCGCTGGCTTCTTTACTGACATCGGTTCCGGTAATTCCCATAGCAATACCAATGTCAGCTTGCTTGAGAGCGGGTGCATCATTCACTCCATCTCCCGTCATGGCAACAAATTTACCCCGACCCTGGAGTGCCTGAACGATTCTGAGTTTGTGTTCCGGAGCAACACGAGCATAAATGCTGACTTGGTCTACCTGTTCCTCTAGATCAAGCTGGGAAAGCTTTTGTAACTCCTGACCAGTCAATACCTGATCACTTTGATTAGCAATTCCCAAATCCTGGGCAATCGCTCTAGCGGTAAGTTTGTGGTCTCCAGTAATCATAATCGGACGAATTCCAGCATTCCGGCATAGCTGAACTGCTTCTCGTACCTCTGGGCGTGGAGCATCCAACATTCCCACTAACCCCAACCACACCAACCCTTGCTCTAAGCTTTCATGGTCTGCTTCTGGAGCTGATAAGCTATCTAGGGACTTATAGGCAAAACCTAGCACTCGCAAACCAGCCCCTGCCATTTGGTTATTCTGTTCCAAAATCTGTTGCCGCTGCTCTTCTGTCAAGGGTTGACACCCTAAAGTTCCTCCTGCTGAGTCATCATTATGTACTGATGAAGTACAATGCTCTAACACCAATTCTGGAGACCCTTTGGTCAACATCATGTAACCGGTCAGTTGTGGGTTCTCGGTTGTTCCCGTAGCGTGGCCGAAAGGCAAAGGTTGTTCGCCTTTGGAGTTCGAGTAGGGTAGCTGAGCAGGTAAGTTAGCAGGTTGAGAGTTATCTGGAGAACTATCCCACTGACAAATTACACTCATACGCTTGCGCTCAGAGGAGAAGGGAATTTCATCCACACGAGAATACTTTTGATTCAGGGGTTCCTTATCTACACCACCTTTACCAGCCAGAGCAATTAATGCTCCTTCTGTGGGGTCTCCTAAAATCTTCCACTCCCCCTGTTCATACTGCAAGATGGCATCATTACATAGAGCACAAGCTAGAAGTAGGGGTTCGAGTTGGGGATACTGTTCTGTAGTAATGGCCTGATTGTCTAGAAGAAATTCCCCTACAGGTTCATAACCATTCCCAGTCACCTGAATACTAGTATTGAGGGTATCCACCCGTTGCACAACCATTTTGTTTTGGGTCAGGGTACCAGTTTTATCAGAACAAATGGTAGTCACACTTCCTAAGGTTTCCACAGCTGGTAGTTTGCGGATTAGAGCATGACGGCGTAA
>NZ_JAAHHS010000414.1 GCF_010692395.1 Moorena sp. SIO3H5 | reverse complement strand
TGGAGGAAGAGCTATGACTCTAGTTCGTTGGAACCCCTGGAAAGACATCAACACCCTACAACGGGAACTTGACCAGCTATTTGACCATAGTTTTGTGCCCACTACTTTGCGAGAATTTGGTCATTTAAAAAATGTTCCTGCTGCTGAACTAACCCAAACTGAAGATGCTATCACTCTGAAATTGGAAGTTCCAGGAATAGAAACCAAAGACTTGAATGTAGAAGTCACAGATACTGTTGTTGCTATCAGTGGAGAACGGAAAGAAGAAACCAATACTGACGAAAAAGGCGTCAAGCGGTCTGAATTCCGTTATGGTAAATTCCAGCGGGTAATTCCTTTACCGGTTCGGGTTCAAAATACCAAAGTTGAGGCTGAGTACAAAGACGGTATCTTGAATCTGACCTTGCCTAAAGCGGAAGAGGAAAAAAACAAAGTTGTCAAGGTTAACTTGAACTAACTCCCTGGTTAGCTCAGTGGCTGGTTAACTCAGTGGCTGGCTAACTAGACTTGGGACAATTAGTTAGCTACTGCAGTTTAGACTAAATCGCGACCTCAAAAAGCGATCGCTTGCTGAGGTTGCGATCGCTTTTTGTTTACATATATAGCAATCCGTGTCGGAATTGTGATAATTTTTGTTCCCTGTTCCCAGATCCGCTGTTCCCTGTTCCCTTTCCTATACCAGTTCTCAATGGGGTGGCGACAAAATTACCCTAATATTCAGCAACGCCGTCACTGGAGTCAATCGGAGATTTTTCTTGAGACTTATCCGGATAACTCAAATCGGCTCAGAAATACAAAAATAGTAGATGCACCTTGATAGCCATCCCCCTGCAATCAAAGCGGGGGGTTTTTTAATTATAACCATGAAACCGATGAAACCAATACTCAAATCTGCCGCAACTTCCCTAATCTTAATGATTGCTATGGTTCTATCTGCTAGCCCTGGCTCTGCGGAAACTCAAGGATTAAAGGGTAGCTACGTGGGAATTAGTAACGATGGCAGCACAATCAGTAATGATATCCTCAATCCCTTTGAGAATTTGCTGGGAATTGGCTCAAACTCAAGCGATGAAAGGATTGGTAGCATGTATCAAGGTCGTATTGATCTGCCCAATTTACCGATTTCAGTGCGTGGTGCAGCGTTTCTCTCGGGCAAAGGTCGTGCTGTAGAGCCAACAATTACCTACGATGTACCGGTTGCCAGCAACACTAACATTTACCTTGGTGGAGGCTATACCTTTGTGAACAACGAGGATATCACCACTCCTTTGGGTAATCAAAATTCAGCCGTACTGACTGCTGGTGTAGAAGCAGCAGTCAATGACTACACCATAATCTACGGCAGTGGCAGATTAAGCCTTAGTGATGAAAACAACGATACTTCTCCGGTTAAATTGCAATTTGGTGCAGGCTATCGTTTCTGAAATCTATTGCTCAATCCTAATGCTAGGGGCGCTTCCCTCGGGCCTTCATTTTAACCAAAGACGAGTCACTTGTTCCAACTGAGTGACATCCTCCTGACTCAAAGCCCAACCCAAAGCCCCTGCATTGTCTTGCACCTGTTGTGCGGTCTTAGCACCGGGAATCGGGATTACTCCATCTTGAGCAATCAGCCAGTTAAGGGCAACTTGAGCTGGTTTTCGGTCATACTTTTCCCCTAACTGACTCAGTAGCTTTACCACAGGGGCAATTTTTTCTAAACCACTTTTGCTAAAGCGGGGGTCAATAGCCCTAGCTCCAGTGGGTTTGATATAGTTATCAATGGTATACTTGCCAGTGAGTAACCCTTGAGCTAAAGGACTGTAAGCCAAAATAGTCACACCTAACTGACGCGCTTTATCAAGAATACCGTTGCTCTCAATTTTCCGATGCAACAGAGAATATTGCACCTGATTCACCGCTAGGGGTATGCCACGGGCTGCCAAGTAACTGTGAGCTTCTGCCATTTGCTTAGCGGAATAGTTACTGACACCAACTGCACCAATTCGACCACGCTTCACTTCATCAGCTAGAGCATTCATCAACGTCTGTTGGCTGATCAAGAAACTAAAAGGCATATGTACTTGGTACAGTTCCACTTGCTCGACTTGCAAACGTTTTAAACTGTCACTCAAGGCATCAGAAACTGACTGAGTGCTAAATCGCCAGGGTAAGGGAAAATACTTAGTAGCAATCTGGGCTTTCCGTCCCAGCTGCTTCATAAACCCTCCGATCAGGGATTCGGATTCTCCTAGTCCATACACCTCAGCGGTATCAAAAAAGTTAATTCCAGCATCCAAGGTTGCCTCAAATGCTTCTTTTACCTGAGTAGTGCCGTAGTCACTGCCATAGTTCCAAAACAGCTTGTCTCCCCATGACCACGTCCCAATTCCCAAGGCTGTGACCATCGGACCATCCTGACCTAACCTGATTGTCTGCATTCTCAACACTCCAGATCTTAACATTTCTTAATATTCTTTCAGTTTATCGTGGTGCAGTCAGCTATCAGCTTGGTTGAAAGTTGAAAGTTGAAAGTTGAAAGTTGAAAGTTGAAGGTTTAAGGTTTATGATTGCCTGTTTGATATTAAAGATTAACTGAACTCAGCACTAACGCGCTGACGCACTAAGGTATTACTCAAACTCACTAAAACTAAGCTAGGAAAAAATTGCTGCAATAGAAGGCTTGATTTGGGAGCCTGAAAACCTTGATTGTGCTTTGGTTGTGTAATATGGTTAGTCCTGTGTGGCGTACTTCCCAACAGCACTCTCAAACCCTTGACCAGGGGCAAGGTATGAATATAGACTCATACATCAAGGTTGAGCAAGAACAAATTACACGCTCCCGCGTGCTGTTTCATAGCATTCGCTTTGATTTAAATCAAGATATTCTTACAAAAATTAAACAAGCACAACAGAGTGGTCACGGCCTTGATATTTCCGGAAAGTTGCTTAGTGATTTACGCCATTTAGCCCTGCTCGATTGGGAAAACCGCCTCCAGTCTGGATTGACGTTTTCTACCTACTATCTACCAGTTGATCGGTCACAGGCACTGATGCGGAGTGTGATTGCCCTTGATGGAGAAATCCTTCACCAGATCAAGAGAGACTGTCTGGAGAATCCTGACTTTTGTTGTCAAATTGCTGACGCTCACTACTGGCTGATCACTCAAATCTTGGCTCAGCTACGCCTGAAACCATCACCCAACTTCCCTAAGCTGGCTTGGGGACTATCAGGGCTGATGATAATCCTGGTGATTCTGGCAGTGCTGGTAATTCCTGGTGTATTACAGCTAATACTTGCTCAACCCTGGAGATGGTTAATCATAATAGTGGGTATAGTCAGCTGTGGTCTACTTCTAGTAATACTACAATGGCTGCTACGTTCATGTTTAATCAGAATTGCGCCTTGGATGTTGCGTCAGCTATTGTCAGGTTTGCTCTCGCCCAAGCCTGGTCCTAAGAAAATTGCTAAACGTATTCTGGCATGGTTATTGCCTTGATTAGTCGCGTAGGGTGCGTTGGCACAGCCCGCCCAAAAATTGCCACAGGCTGGAAGCCTGTTCCACGCCTGATGCCTATTCCACCCACCGGGTCAAATAGCTGCCTTTTGCCTTTTGGCTGGGATGATTCATTAAGGGCAGCATTTAACCGATAATAAAAAGGTGAAGTCATATATAAACTATGTCAACAGAAGCGATCGCATCAGTCATCAATGTCTATTTTGCTAACATGGCAGCCATGAATCCAGGAGGCTGGGTAGAGATTTTTGCTGAAGATGCAGTGATTTATGACCCAGTGGGAAAGCCACCAATCAACGTCTCTGAGGACTCGGAGAAGTTCTTTGGACTACTGTCTAGCTTCTTTAACAGCTTTGACATCTCACAAGAGCAAATTTTTATTGCTGGCAATGGAGCAGCGGTAAAGTGGAGGATGCAGGTGTCTGCTAAGAATGGTCGTGAGGCTACTGCTGAAGGCATCAGTGTTTTTGAAATCAATGATGACGGTAAGATTCAACAGGTTTTGTCCTACTGGAATGAAGCAGAAATGATGGCTAAACTGAAGGGCTAATTCCTAAGTGGTGTTGGCTCCTCTGTCATCAGCAAATCAGCTGCTTTTTCGGCAATCATTATGGTTGGGGCATTCGTGTTACCACCAACGATAGTGGGCATGATTGAAGCATCTACAACTCGTAACCCCTGTATACTATGTACCTGTAAGCGCGAGTTAACCACTGCCATTAGGTCATTCCCCATCTTGCAAGTCCCAACTGGGTGATACAATGTGCCTGCGCTATCGCGGATGTAGGTCGCAATTTCGTCGAGTTGCTCGACTTGAGTTCCAGGGAAAAGTTCCTCCCCCCGAAAGGTCTCAAATGCTGACGCCTGAAGTATTTGACGACACAGCTTGATGCCAGTAAGCAAAACCTGTAAATCTGTTTGATCAGTTAGATAATTGGGCTGAATTAGGGGTGCAACTAAAGGGTTAGGGGAGGACAAACGTATATAACCCCGGCTTTGGGGATGTAACAAGGTGGCAAAGAGGGTGAAGTAGTTCCCCTCCCTTGGCTTAACGTTCTGCCTAGATAATAAAACTGGGGCAAAATGCAATTGTAGGTCAGGCTTGGTCAAATCCGGTGTAGTTTTGACAAATCCCCCTGCCTCAGCAATATTTGAAGTTAACGGTCCGCGCTTGAATAGCAGATATTTCAACAAGTTGCCAGTGGTATTGGCTCCCTCAAGGGTAATTGGTTGAGTACATTCGTAGACAACACCAGCCCATAGATGGTCTTGCAGATTTTGTCCTACTCCTGGCAAATTCACCACTACCGGAATTCCCAAAGCCTTGAGATGATCTGCTGGTCCAATTCCGGAAAGCATCAGTAGCTGAGGAGAATTGATTGCTCCCCCACAGAGAATGACCTCCCCTTGATGCCCAGAGGTTGTAGTTAATTTCTCGATCTCGGTGGCACCACTATCGAGAATGTACTCCACACCAGTGACGCGAGTTCCATCTAACAAAAGGCGAGTGACTTGAGCACCAGTGCGAATGGTGAGGTTAGCTCGATGGCGGCAGGGTTTTAAGTAAGCAGCAGCGGTACTATGACGTTTACCGTTTTTCTGAGTTACCTGATAAAATCCTACCCCTTCTGGTTCCCGACAGTTGAAGTCCTTGGTGTTTTCCAAGCCTATTTCTGTAGCTGCTTCGACAAACGCCTGAGATAGGGGGTTGGTGTAGCGCAAATTGGCGACATTGAGCGGACCATCAGTGCCATGGTATTCAGACGCTCCCCTTTCCTGGTTTTCGGCTTTCTTAAAATAGGGCAGCACCTCAGAAAAACTCCACCCCTTATTCCCTAATTCGTGCCAGTGGTCATAGTTCCAACGGTGACCTCGAATATATATCATGGCGTTGATAGAGCTACAGCCACCTAGAACCTTGCCACGAGGCCAGAACAATTTGCGGTTGTTCAGATTGCTTTGGGGTTGTGTATAGTAACTCCAATCGTATTCAGTTCTTGATAGGGCGCGAAAGGCGATGGGGATGTGAATTGACCGCGAGCGGTCTGGCTTGCCAGCTTCCAGTAGCAATACTCTAGTGTTGGGGTTTTCGGTGAGGCGGTTAGCAAGGACACAACCTGCTGAACCAGCACCGACAATTATATAGTTATAGAGCATGTTATATTTAGGCTCAAATGGAACTATTGGCTGATTTGAGTAGTTAAAATTAACATTGAGTCTATGGCGAAAGTCAATTTTTGCTTTTTGCTATGTAGCTATATTAGCTATTACTGTTCCAAAAAAAATAACCCCTGAGTCTGTTGCTGTGAGATCACAGCTCGACCAACTAAGGGGTGTCTATGGCTGAATTGCGTAAGCTATTTACTACTATCCACAGCAGCTGTATGCGTACGCGTTTTCCCAACGTTAACCAAAGAGTTAACCTTATGTATAACTTCAGGGTAAGACCAGTTGCTCAGACGTGAGGCAACTAGTATCTAGCCGGGAAACGCTTTTGAGCTGTTACACCAAAAAAATACCCCTGTCTTGTTCTGAGATAACAGACAGAGGAATTAAGGGGTATCGATGACTGAATTGCGTAAGCTATTTACTACTATCCACAGCGGCTGTATGGGTACGAGTTTTCCCAACGTTAACCTTATGTATCACTTCAGGGTAAGACCAGTTGTTCAGACATCAGACAACTAGTATGTAGCCGGGAAAAGCGTTTGAACTGTTCCAAAAAAATAACCCCTGAGTCTGTTGCTGTTAGATCACAGCTCGACCAACTAAGGGGTATCGATGGCTGAATTGCGTAAGCTATTTACTACTATCCACAGCGGCTGTATGCGTAAGCGTTTTCGGAAAGTTAACCTTAGGTATAAGTTGATCGTAAGAGGAGTTGGTGAGACTATCGGCAACTAGTATGTAGCTGGGACAAGCCTTTGAGCTGTTCCAAAAAAATAACCCCTGAGTCTGTTGCTGTTAGATCACAGCTCGACCA
>NZ_JAAHHS010000413.1 GCF_010692395.1 Moorena sp. SIO3H5 | reverse complement strand
TGTTCTAAATTTTTATTATCCGTATTAATTTTACTGACTAGAGAGCGATCAACTTTTAAGCCATTAAACTCTCCATAGATAGAGTTAGATACTTCATGGATATAATTTATATCCGATGAATTATAAATACCCAAATTATCCAATTCTAACTGAACCCCAATGGCTCTAAGTTTGGAAAGCACCACCATGGCTTCTTCAGGATTTTTACGAATAAAAATTTCAGGTATTTCTAGCTTCAAACGATAAGCATCCAAGTTAGTTGTCTTGATAATATGGTCAATCTGCTGAACTAAATCAGGTTGCAATAACTGTTGGCGACACAGATTAACACTAATGGTTATCGGTGTTTGACTAGGAAACAGTTGTTGCCAAGACTGTAGTTGATTGCAAACTTCTCTGATTACCCACCAACCAATGGGAACAATCAAGCTAGTTGCTTTGGCTACTGGCATAAACTCTTCTGGGTAAATCAATCCTAGGTTAGGATGTTGCCAGCGCAACAGTGCTTCAAAACTATTAATATGCTCGTTTTCTAGGAGCATAATCGGCTGGTAGTAAAGCTGTAACTCCTGATTTTTTAGAGCCTTTTGCAAATAATCTTCCATTTCCCAGAACCCAATTTTTTTGGTTTGGGTAACTTGGCCGTTGGCTTGGTGATAACACTTGTCTAACACTTTAATCTTTTCATCAGTCATGATCATCTTAGAAATATCCGAAGAGAGATTTAGGATTGGAGTAGTTTTTTTGTATTTAGGGGTGTAGCCTGGTACCAGTTGCTCCAGCAAGAATAAAATTAGATTGGTATAATTTTGAGCGGCAGCTTTCCGGAGTGCATCTACTGCATAGTCAAGATTTTGGGAAACCATCTGACTAGCATTTTTAACTACTAGCAATTTGTCGTGTAGGGTTGGTTCATATTCTTCTCCAGGAATTAGCAGTTCCTCAAATAACTTTTCTCCTGGTCGCAGTCCGCTAAAGACAATGTCAATGTCCTTACCCACTTCATACCCGGAAAGGCGAATCAGTTCTTTGGCTAAGTCAACAATTTTGACCGGTTGACCCATATTGAGCATAAAGACTTCACCGCCCTGACCAATGACTGAGGCTTGCAAAACCAATTGAACTGCTTCTGGAATGGTCATGAAATAGCGACAGATATCAGGGTGGGTAACAGTCACCGGACCCCCAGCAGCAATTTGACGCTTAAAGGTAGGAACAACACTACCTCGGCTACCGAGAACATTGCCAAAACGAACCACAGAAAAATGCCTACCACTCCTTTGAGCCGCTTGTAGCACCAGCATTTCCGCCACTCGCTTGCTGCAGCCCATAACATTGCTGGGATTAACTGCTTTATCCGTTGAAATCATGACAAAGTGTTCTACACCATATCGCAATGAGAGATCTAGCAAATTTTTGGTTCCCAGCACATTGTTTGTGATTGCTTCTGGAGGATTTAATTCCATCATTGGCACATGTTTGTGAGCCGCAGCGTGAAAAACAATATCTGGTCTGAATTGGTCAAAAATGTACTCTAACCGACCTGTCAATCGAATATCAGCAATAATAGTATTAATATTTGGAAGTCGTTCATTTTCTAAGCGATCGTATTCAAGTAGTTCTAAAACTTGGTTTAGTTCTTGTTGGATATTAAACACGGAGTTTTCTCCATGTCCTAAAAGTACCATTTCTGAGGGTTGACACTTAAAAATTTGGCGACAAAGTTCACTGCCAATAGAGCCTCCTGCTCCTGTCACTAAAACTATCTTTCCTTTCAGAAACTTAGCCACACGCTGAACATCAGTTTGTATAGGTTCGCGACGCAGCAAGTCTTCAATCTTGACATCCCTAACACTACCAACACGGATAGGATTATTGAGGATTTCATTCATACCAGGTAAAGTACTAGTTGGTACTCCTGTGGATTTACAAATATCTAAAACTTCCCGAATAACTCGCCCAGGTGCTGTAGGCATGGCGATAATAATTTTGCGAATACGTAGAGAGCGAACAACATCAGGAATGGCATCACGATTACCAACTATAGGTAGTCGCCTAATTCTTAAATTGAGCTTTTTACGGTCATCGTCAATAAAGGCGACAGGATTAAAACCTAGGGAAGGATTCTTTTGCATATCCTGGGCTAGAGCAACCCCTGCACTACCAGCACCAACAATCAGTACATTGTCCCGGCGATGAAACTTCCTATGCCTTTGGCTGACTCTTTCGACGGCACGAACACTGAAGCGAAGACTACCGACAAACAACAAGCTCAGTAAACCGTCAAGTAACGGCAAGGAATTAGGCAGGCTATTCAAGGATAAATTGGTTAAACCATTAGACCAGTGAAACAATAACGTTTGGATGACTATAGCAGCAGCAGTAAGTGCGGCTATCTGCTCTAGTTCATCAATACTGGCATAAGACCAGCAACGCTTGTAAAGACCGAAGGTAGAAAATACAGTTAGTTTAACGACTAGGAACAGAATGGTTGCCAGTATCAGTCCAGATTGATAGAGGTTGATATCTAAATGATTGTTTAAGAATAGGACTAGAGCTAATACTGGCGTACTCGTGAAAATAATTAAATCAATGAGTAAGAAGTGGCGATTTCTCAGACCTAGTAACCAATTTGATAAGTTATTCGTCATGTTTTATTATCCAGTTAATTATTAAAAAATACACAGTAATTAGCTATTAAGCTTCGGTTCATATAACCAGGAACGGTAAACATAAAAAGGGAACAGATAATTACCGTACCGATGTTTGAGACGTTTGGGTGCGTAAGTTATATTAACTTTATCAATCGGTAGTTAGTATAGCTAAATAAAAAATCAAAAGAAACACAACTAAAGACATATTTTTTAGGTATTGATTGATTTAATTAATTTAAATATATCTAGATAACTAGAAATATAAATTCCATTGGTTTACTAAAAATTTACTAAATGTTTACTAAATTTTTACTAAGTGCTTGGATTTTTTTGCTGATAGTTAAATCCGATTAACTGCTTAGTATAGTGGCTTATTAAATGCTCACAAGGTTGCCAGTGTGGCATAACTTTTTGGTGCTACACTGGTGGAATGATTTTGGATTGCGTTAATAGATGATTTGATAAAATTTAGGTAAACCTAACGTTATAGTTTTGATGAATTTTTATAAACGATAGACATCCTAAATCATTTGTGCAAAAGAACCAATGGTGAAATTCGGCTCTGTCTCGCCCTGTAAGCATTCAGCAGTTAGCAGTCAGCCGTCAGCTTTTCGCTCACGCTGCGCGAACAGCTTATTTTATTCAAAAGCACCGATCTAGTAGCGTGGGTGTAGCCCATAAACTGTTCCCGTAGCGTGGCAATTCGCTAATGGCCAAGGCTAATGGCTAATGGCTGATAGCTGAGTGCTGTTCGCGTAGCGTGCGCGTAGCGCTAATCGCTGTTCGCTGATAGCTGAGTGCTGCCTTGCTCCCCCTGCTCTGGTCACCAGGAAGTATGGTTATTCCACCGAATTTGATATCAGGCAATTGACCAACAGGCTCTATTGCGGTTCAACCCAACGAAACTGGTAGGGTGAATCTTTCGCGCCCCATAGCAAATTGCCAGCAGCATCAAAACCCCGATCTAAGGTGTCCATACCTTCTTTGTGGAGTATAATGGTATTGGTGATTTTGACTGCTCCTCTGTACTTAGTTGGACAACCATCCTCTGGTGTCTGACCGATGTAGTTCTCACCGACTGGCTTCAAAAATACACTACACACCGCTTTACCTAAGTCATTTGAGGGTATCACTCGCTCTCCATCAGGTTGATTGCACAAACCAATCAGGGTTTTTGGGTTTTGAGGCTTAAACCCTCTAGATTCTACACTCTGGCCATTGTCACTGACAGCTATACGCAAAAATCGCTGTCGGTAAGGAGAGTTAAGGCGTTTGGAAAGCGCTTGTTCCTGATACAAAAATACTGATGTAGCAGGGTTGAGTCCAGGATCAACACTCTCTAGGTTGACAGTACAGGTGGTCATGCGGACATCAGGAGAATCTGGGTTAGCTCTGGCTTGGGCCGAGGTATCCATTACCCCAACTAGATGAGACACAACTTCTTTAACCTGTTGCTCAATCATGACTAATTCAGCAACAGCATTACCAGTACTTGTTGCCATCCACAAAAAAGCTATCGCTACCCCTGTCCGAAGGCTATTGTTCTTCACGATTACGTTCACACCCCAGCAAACTCTTTATCAAAAGTTGTGTTCAAGTATATTACCTGAAGGGGTGACCAAGATTGGCAGTTGGGGTAAGTAATATTATTTCTGTTTACATCGTCAACTAAAGAAGGATGCGAGTGGGAATCCCCTATTTTTTAAGTAGGGGAGGAACAGGAGCGGTAGAGGGGCTAAAGCCCCCTACTACACAAAGTTTGTTAGACCTTCTTATCAGAAGAGTCTTGTTTGGCGTGAATTGCCCTAGTCGTTTCCAGTTGAGGTCATAGAGATACTCTTAAACCGTCATTAATCGGGACAATCCGGTATAAAACGGTCAAGGTGCAATTTATTGCTGCCCAAGTGAGAAGTGGTCAAACGGTAATTGGAGTTAAACCTCCCACTTGTCTGTTTGGGCGATCCTGGCATCTCGACCAGGAGTTGCTTGAAAGCCTTAGTTTTAGTATGCTTAGGGTCAAGCCAACCTAGCTCAACCCCATCAACCAAACTTAGTCCCATTCCTCTCAAGAAACGCGCGGTACGACGCAATAACACTGCCTGTACCTCTGTCTTGCTCATGTATTTCCCGATCTCTTTATCAGTTCCACGAGCAAGAATATTTTGGGCAGCATTATAATCAGCCTGCAACACGACCCCATCAATTCCGGTAAAATTGTCCCCAGTTCTTTCCCCAAGAAGGGTTCGAGTTCTGGAGTCAATTTGCGACGTGTAACTAGGCTGAACTTCTGTAACAACTGAGCCAGTCCAATTAGCCCATTTCTGCAAAGAGTCCCGTATTGCTCCTTTCATCCAATTATTAAGTTTACGGGACACGGCGCTGCTCTGGCGCTTGCCTTTGATTGGTTGTGTTAAATCTTCTGCGAAAACTTTTAGAGCTTCTCCATTGAAGAGAGATTTAGAAGCTGCTCCTATTATCGCCGCCAGTTCAGCTTGGTTCTGTCTGTAACGACGATTTTCTGTCTTCCTGGTCAGGTTATTTTCTAGGATCCTGGCTGACTTAGCTGGATCTATTTTTTCTAGCTTTCTGTGAAGCGCCCATAACTTCCCTCTATTGCGGTTTTTTGCACATATACGATGGCCAAAAGGCCACGCTACGCGAACAGACTTTTTGGTAGTTGCTTTCCCTAGTCCTTTCCCGTGAGCCTGACCTTCTGAATCATAGAAAACCTCCGTGTACCCCTTATCTACTCCGATACTCCGACGTTCAGATGGAATTTCAACAGTCCCATGGTCTACCAAAAAATGAATTTCAAATCTTTGCAGAATTTGGTTGTGGATTAATCTGATCTGTCCTTTGATTTTCCGATTAGACCTGATAACTATCCTGTTTCTTTTCCCTCTCCTTAATCCAGCCAATTCTAACTGATAAGTGTTACGGGAAAGTCTTTTGCATTTATAGCCCACTTGTTGATAGACTATCTGGTTTTTAACCCAGGAATGTCCTCTCTTAAATTCCTTTCTGACAAGTCTGTGTAGGAGCGAGTTATCCAGAAATGCTAAAGTTTTAAGTTGTTTGCAAAGCTCCTTCCGTTTGTTTTGGTTTTCCTTTCGAGGGAACCTTCTGTAGATCTTTTTTGCTACCGCATCTATACAGGCTGCCTGCTGAGCTGTGATGGCCTTGGCTAAATCATTAATAGTCCAATCCATTATTTTGGCAGGCAACCCCAAGGTGTCGGGAGTCCTGAAGCTTTTAATCTCTGGAATGGCCTTTTTCCAATCCAGTCCCCAATGGCTAATGCTCCCCAGCTTGTTGTAAGACTCAGAGCGAACAATGCCCAGCTTTTTCATTGTGGACAGCAACTCTGCCTTAACCGACTCAGTCATCCCTACTATGGGGACGTGTGAAGTCGATATTTTCCTAGTTGCTCCTACTTTCTTGGGCATCGTTGACGTCTGAATCCTATACTTTAATATAATTCTAGCGCTAGTAAAATGTCAATGTCGGTTTTATTCCGTTAAATACCGTATTATCCCTATTTAATGGCGTCTAATCGCGAGACTCCGCCCCCATTCGTTCTTTAACCCGTTGAAACGGAAGAATCAGGTGAGCGCGGTACAGGGTGACATTCTTAGACTGAACGCCGATGCCAGAATAAAATTTGCCAGGGTCAACCCCAACAGCAATCTTTTGGGTATCGGTACCCGAAGGTGCATCCACAAGTTGAACGTAATAGATTCCGGCATCATTCCATTTTTCGATGGCTTTACCATCGCGAACCCAACGCCTAGCCCGAGAGGCTTTAGTTGGCATAAGGGGTTGACCCTCTGGTGAAATAACAGGTACTCGTAA
>NZ_JAAHHS010000412.1:2316-6548 GCF_010692395.1 Moorena sp. SIO3H5 | reverse complement strand
ACACAGAGTTCAGAATTTCTGTTTAAGCCACTGGTGGATTCCCTACTGTACGGCGATGAGTACCTGCTGTTGGCAGACTACCAGTCCTATGTCAATACCCAGAAGAAAGTAAGCCAAGCCTATCGGGATCAGGATCACTGGACTCGCATTTCCATTATCAATGCAGCGAATATGGGCAAATTCTCTTCAGACCGCACGATTCGGGAGTATAGTCACGAAATTTGGAATGTTGAGCCGATTTCCGTTGACCTAGACGAGTACGACCAAGACTCTGCTGGGTTGAAGCGACTCAGTGAACTACCTTAATTAGGGAGGTGTGGGGAGATGGGGAGATAGGGAGATGGGGAGATAGCGAGATAAGGAGATGGGAAACATTTTTATAGGGTACGAGGTACATTAGATTTTCTTACCCCTACTCCCTGTTCCCGATTCCCGATTCCCGATTCCCGATTCCCGATTCCCTACTTCCTGCTCCCAGGGTTACAGTACTTTGTTGATAGTAGTTTCTTGATAATATTTGGTGATATCCACTTTCAAGGTGGGTATTATCTGAGTAGAAACTTATAGCAGTTTGCCACATCAGCATTTGAAGAAGGTGGGTTACGGCTAGCTCCCCATCTCCCCCCGATTCCCGATTCCCGATTCCCGATTCCCGATTCCCGATTCCCGATTCCCGATTCCCCCCAGAAATAAAATGAAATTACCCAATTTTTTAATTATAGGTGTGCAGAAGGCAGGAACAACATCGATTTATAACTACTTAACGCAACACCCTCAAGTTTATATGAGTCCGGTTAAGGAAACCAATTTTTTGGAGAAAGATTGGGAAACCTTACCGCCAGAGCTAATAACTCCTAACAAAAATAGAATTGATACCTTTGAAAAATATTGTCAACTTTTCCAAGACGTTAAGGATGAAATAGCGATTGGGGAAGCATCCCCTAACTATTTATTTCATTATCAATCATCGTCTGAGCTAATATCCCGTTATTTGCCCGATGTTAAACTGATTGCTATTCTCCGAAATCCCGTAGACCGAGCTTATTCGGATTATTTAATGCACGTTCGGGAAGCGACGGATGTAGCAGGTAAGGTTCAACCGTTATCGGAACAGCTTAAGTTTCGCTCTAAGGGGTCGTTTACCCTAAAAAAAGGACTGTATACTCCTCAATTGACGCATTTTTTTGAAACCTTTAATCCAGAGAAAATAAAAGTTTATCTGTACGATGATTTATGTAAAAATCCCGTCGCTTTGATCCAGGATATGTATCGATTCATTGGAGTAGATGAAACGTTTATCCCGGATGTATCCAAAAAAGCTCAAGTGGCTCAAGTTCCTAAAGTAAAATTGGTTAATGATCTGTTGCGGAAACAAAATCCCTTCAGAACTATGGTGGCTTCTGGACTAAAGTACATTCTACCAGTGGAGGTGAGGCAAACTGTTCGTTCAGCGCTAATCAACATGAACTCAACTGATAAGAAAAAAGCTGGTCTTTCTAAAGAGGAACGGCAACAGTTGCTGGAATTTTATCGTGATGATATCCTCAAACTCCAAGATTTGATTCAACGAGACCTTTCGGTTTGGTTGACTGTTTGAGTGTCAGTAGTCAGCTTAAGCGCTACGCGCACGCTACGCGAACAGCTATCAGCTATCAGCTATCAGCTTTTGAATAAAACAAGTCAGAATTCGTTTAATCTGAGTTATGTCAGAGCGGTAAAACCTATGCCACAAAACTGACAGCACCTCAAGTAGCGTGAGCTAAAAGCTGACGGCTGACGGCTGACGGCTGACGGCACATCAAGTAGCGTGCGCGTAGCGCATATGCTTACGAGTGGGCGATGCTGGGTTCGAACCAGCGGCTTCTGACCTGTGAAGGAAGCGCGCTACCACTTTGCTAATCGCCCATAGCTTTCTAGTATACCATAAACTACAGTGACTTGATCTGTTAGACCTCAGCTCACCTTAAAGTCAGAAATCGTCTCAATCCATACCCGTGCTCCACAGTGTAGGGGTTCATCTGGGCGATACATGACCCGACAGGGGCCATTGACTTCGATCGTATGACCGTAAATGTTTTTAGACCCGCGTTTTACGGTAATCACGGGGTTGCGTTCCCCGGTGTTGTGATTTTGGCGAATCACTTTTTGATTAACGTGGATGACAGCTTTAGTGTAATTTGTGCGCTTTGACCAATTACGCTTTGGTCCGCGAGTACCAGGAGTGACCACTGGCATGCCATCAAATAAGGGAATTACCCAAGTTCTACCGACCTTATAAGCTCCTTTGACTCTGCCCTTGCTCAACAGGAAACGGACGCGAGTGGCAGAGATACCAAGTAATTCAGCGGCTTGTGCGGTAGAAATCATCATGGCGGTAAAACCATTGCTTTAACGATATTGTTATATTAACACAATTATTAGACTTTGTGGCAGTTGTCGGGAACAGGGAACAGGGAACAGGGAACAGGGAACAGGGAACAGTGGACAAGAATTGACGTAAAGCGATGCAGCGCGGTCTTGGGGGTTTCCCCCATGAGCGACTGCATCAAGAACATGATCAGAAAAATACTTTTGCAAGAGGTCTAAAAGATGCAAGGGGTGGGAAGTGTGGGAGGTGTGGGGAGTGGGGTTAAAAAAAACTATTGCATTAGCGCCAGGGGTTAAGAGGGTGGCAAAGGTAGTAAAGGTGGTAAAGGTGGGAGGTGTGGGGAGTGGGGTTAAAAAAAAACTATTGCATTGTCGCAAGTTAGTCTTGAGTCTTGATTAGTGCTGTTGAGTTTTCTAGTAATAAGGTACATCTAACTTTTCTTCCCTACTCCCTACTCCCTACTCCCTGTTCCCTGTTCCCTGTTCCCTGTTCCCTCAACAAAAAAAATTCGGTCAAGTTCTGGTTAATTCCAATCCTTGACCGAATTATTTTTTGTAATAGTCAAGATCCCTAGGGTTCTTGACTATGTGTTCACCAATTTATCGGGAAATTATCCCAATCAACAACATACCAACTTAGGTTTTAGACGTCGTACTTTCTCCTGAATTTTGACCAGTGGCCAGGGATGCCAATCCCTGGCAAGTTGCTATCTTAATCTGCCAACAGATGTCGAATCAATATACTGATCACCTCACCAGAATTTCCGACAGGTTGAGGAGTGCTCCACTCATGAACTTGGGCGTAGCCACGGCTATAAAGATTATAGATTGTGACCCGCACAGTTTTGGGAGAACCGATCAATACATGTTTGATTTGCTCCCGTCCTGGCTGAGGTTGGCTAAATAATTCAGGGAGATTAGGATTGTTGGGATTATACTCAAAATTTGGAAGAAAGTTTTCGATGTCCATAATGTTTTTTGCTGTTGTATTAGTGACATTTTTATGGTAATAAATAATTATTTATTTTGTCAAGTATTTTTTGATTTTTTTTTGCGGCAGGGGGTATAGAAAAAAAAATTTGCTTTATTTTTGATTTTTTTTAATAGCAATTTTATTTCCCATAAGGTACAAATGGATCCCCCATTATCCCCCTTAATAAGGGGGACTTTGAGGTTGAAAAGTGTACTTGATAAATCCTATAAACCCTATAGCAAAGAGCGTTCGCATAAGCGCGGAAGCTGAGGCCTTTGGCCACGCTTTGCGAATGCTTCCGGAGCGTAGCGTGACCTAAGGACAATCCAGTAGCGGCTATTTCAGAGCATCGCATTTATAGCAATTTTATTTCCCATAAGGTACAAATGGATCCCCCATTATCCCCCTTAATAAGGGGGACTTTGAGGTTTAAAAGTGTACCTGATAAATCCTATAAATGCTATAGCAAAGAGCGTTCGCATAAGCGCGGAAGCTGAGGCCTTAGGCCACGCTTTGCGAATGCTTCCGGAGCGTAGCGTGACCTAAGGACAATCCAGTAGCGGCTATTTCAGAGCATCGCATTTATAGCAATTTTATTTCCCATAAGGTACAAATGGATCCCCCATTATCCCCCTTATCAAGGGGGACTTTGAGGTTGATAGCTGTACCTGATAAATCCTATAAATGCTATAGCAAAGAGCGTTCGCATAAGCGCGGAAGCTGAGGCCTTAGGCCACGCTTTGCGAATGCTTCTGGAGCGTAGCGTGACCTAAGGACAATCCAGTAGCGGCTATTTCAGAGCATCGCATTTATAGCAATTTTATTTCCCATAAGGTACAAATGGATCCCCCATTATCCCCCTTATCAAGGGGGACTTTGAGGTTGATAGCTG
>NZ_JAAHHS010000412.1:0-2306 GCF_010692395.1 Moorena sp. SIO3H5 | reverse complement strand
TGACCTAAGGACAATCCAGTAGCGGCTATTTCAGAGCATCGCATTTATAGCAATTTTATTTCCCATAAGGTACAAATGGATCCCCCATTATCCCCCTTATCAAGGGGGACTTTGAGGTTGATAGCTGTACCTGATAAATCCTATAAATGCTATAGCAAAGAGCGTTCGCATAAGCGCGGAAGCCTGACCTAAGGACAATCCAGTAGCGGCTATTTCAGAGCATCGCATTTATAGCAATTTTATTTCCCATAAGGTACAAATGGATCCCCCATTATCCCCCTTATCAAGGGGGACTTTGAGGTTGATAGCTGTACCTGATAAATGCAATAATTGCTATAATTTTAAAGATTAATTTTGGGATAGCATTTAAGTTGAAGCGATTATCATGGGATAGTATTTAAATTGATAAGATATTTATGGGTTCCCGTAGCGGCTCCTAGATACCATCTCTTTCTATGCCATTTATTTGCTCGATCCCCCCCAGCCCCCCGTGATCATTGGGGGGAGTCGGAAACCTATATCGAAAGCCTGATTATTGTAAGAAGTCCGCCAATCTATCTCAAAAACCTTATCAAAGGGGGGAGTCCGAAAATATCTCTGGAAAGTCCCCCTTATTAAGGGGGATTTAGGGGGATCAAAACCCACGCAAAAAACCAAAATATCAATTATGGTAGAATGTGCGATCGCCAACAAAGACAATGTCATCTGCCTTATAACTCCAATTTAGTAAGCAGAGCTAGAAAATTAAGGAAAACTATGACACCAGCTGAAAAAAAGCTGTGGTGTGACTATTTAAAAAATTTTCAGTTTAGAGTCTTGCGACAAAGACCGATAGGGAATTTTATTGTTGACTTTTATTGCGCTGCTTTAAAATTAGTGATTGAAGTTGATGGAGAGTCTCATTATACAGAAGCAGGCCTTGCTTATGATAAAGAAAGAAGCCACATTCTTGAAGGTTATGGATTAAAAGTAATTCGATTTACCAATGATGAAGTATTGCACAATTTTGAAGCAGTGTGCGATCGCGTAGCGTGACCAAAGGTCAATCGGATCAGCAGTGAGCTTCGGGAGCATGTCAAATTCGTAGAACAAATGTACTAAAAAAACTCATGACTGCTACTGAAGCCCCGAAAACACTGTATGTAGTTCAAGGGTCTGCATAAGTGATATGCTCCCTGAGTTTTTCTATGAGTTTTATGAGTTTTTCTATGAGTTTTTCTATGAGTTTTGGGAGTATGTCAAATTAATAGAACAAATGTACTATAAAACTCCGGCGACTGTTGCCCCGAAAACACTGTAGTTCAAGGGTTTGTAGTTCAAGTGTTCTTATAAAATTGACCTGCTCCCCAAATATTCAGCGCTTTGTGACATGCTCCCTGAGTTTTTCGTGAGATAAGCAGGTGCACAAAATTAATTACATACACATTTTCAAATATTCTTCAGGGGGTGACAAGCGCTCTTTAAAAGCTTACAGGGGTTAGGTTTTAGGGGTTAGGTGAAGCGGGAAGAATGTCCGTGCGGGTATGGATTTATTAAAACTATCATTGACGTTGTATGGTAAAAATTGCTTCAATAGAGAGCAATACAAATCACTCCGATGCGCTCATTTTACCCAAAACCTAAAACCTAACACCGTTCCACCTATCTAGGTTTGAGCTTTGTTGTCACCCCGTGAGCAAATACTCAAAGCCTTTCAGGTTAAGGGTGACAGAAATTGGCAGTAGAAAATTAATTCTGTGTAGGTGCTTATGAGTTTTTCTATGAGTTTTTCTATGAGTTTTTCTATGAGTTTTACGAGGATCACAGATATATAACAGGGCTACTATTAAATTGTTCTCACAAATTGATGGGGAGCAAGTCTATGTTCCAGAACATTTGAAGACACCATTATGCACCAAGGAAGCTGATTATAGTGGCTTTTTCAAGGTGGTCTGTTCTTGATTATTCATACCCAGTGCCAAACTGTGATGCTCCCGTCAGAAAGCATCTCAAAAATATCTATTTCTATCAGAAGGACAAAACCAATTTCATTTTTTATGGCTTCCAGAACAGCAAATACAAAACGAAACTTAATAGATAATGCTGCAACAGAGAACGATCGCTCCCATATTCTCTCTCAGTTTTGGCAGCAATGGCAAGAAAGTCGAGACCAGCTTTATCGCTGCTGTCTCAAGATGATGAATTCTAACCGAATGGATGCCGAGGATGCTCTGAGTCAGGCAATGGTAAAAGCTTGGGAAAAGGTGCAAAAGTTCGGGGAAAAAATTACTAATTTAAAGGCTTGGTTGTATCAGGTAACTCGTAAT
>NZ_JAAHHS010000411.1 GCF_010692395.1 Moorena sp. SIO3H5 | reverse complement strand
TCACGCTACTTGAGGTGCCGTCAGCAGACTTAACTCAGCATTATTCGAAGGCTTACCTCTTTTATTAAAAAGCTGTTCGCGCAGCGTGCGCGTAGCGCTTAAGCTGATAGCTGATAGCTGATAGCTGTTCGCGCAGCGTGCGCGTAGCGCATATACTTACATTATAAGTTTCAAATTAATTGCAACTTCTCCATAAAACCCCAAAAATTATTTTTTTAAAACCCTTGACAAAATTATTAATAATCATTATTATTATAAATATAACGACGAATTCAATGTTTCAAACATGTCAACAGAATTTAACCCAAACCTCAAAAAATACCCTGTTGAGCACACTCTGAAAGGTTCTCGTAAAGCAGTAATTTATAGCATGCACACCCTCTATGTTTTTGGTTATGCAGAGATTTGCGAGTGGAGTCCTATGGAGCCGACGGAGGTGCCAGGGGAAGTGAAGACGACAATGATGAAGTATTGGCTGTTGCCATAACACCTTAAAATTCTGGGGGGTTTTTCCCCCCCTGGCAAAGCCTCCTGGTCTTGTAAAATAAGATCACATCAGGTTTGGTTTGGGATCTGATTGACATGACAATTTCAATCCACTTACTGTGGCATTGAAAAAGCCGTAGACATAATATCTACGGCTTTTTTTTTTACTTTTTAGACTTATTGCCTATTGCCTATTGCCTATTGCCTATTGCCTATTGCCTATTGCCTATTGCCTATTGCCTATTGCCTATTGCCTATTGCCTCTTCTGTATTAGCTGCTCCCTGCTCCCTGCTCCCTGCTCCCTGCTCTCTAAAACCCAGATATTTGTACCTCACAAGTCGTAGAATTGCTATATTAAAATATCTTACTAATCAAACCTGGTAATTCCTTACATATAGTAACCAGATTAGCAGTAGGAGACAAAGCAGCAGCAGTTCCCATCAGTATTTTCATAGCCTTCTTTACGACTTTCTTCACACCACTATCTTCAGAATTAGTTAAAGCAGAAGCGATCGCTTCAATTTGTTCTAGGGCTTCTGCTTTGTCGTCATCATCCAACTCTTCTGCTAAGACGGCGCTTTGGAGTTGGCTGAGTAATTCCTTTAGTTGTTTTTTATCAGGCTCACCATCAAAGCTA
Source organism: Moorena sp. SIO3H5 (assembly GCF_010692395.1). Lineage (GTDB taxonomy): Bacteria > Cyanobacteriota > Cyanobacteriia > Cyanobacteriales > Coleofasciculaceae > Moorena. The sequence goes on along the minus strand of NZ_JAAHHS010000411.1, from coordinate 5,468 downwards.
GGTAACTGGTTGATAGTATTGGTAAACGTACCAGTATTATCACCGAAAATAATCGAACCACCACCACTATTTTTAACAGCGTTCTCAGATAGATGAAACTTGCGACTTTGATCGTTACTATTAGCCATTAGTTTAGAATTATCTCCAGAAACTTGTTGTTGTGTTAGATTCAAGACTACTTTTTGAGTATAGCTTTTAAACTGACTTGATTCATTAATATATTCTTTTTCTTTGTTCACATCTCTTATCTGATCAATTAAACTCCAAACATTAACCATCTGATAGCTTTTTTGACATTGAATGGTGTATTGATTGTTTTCTATAAAATCTAGCAATGTTTCATAGGGATAAGAGTGTGGCGACTGACTGTCTTTACACGTAGGGCAATTACAAGGTATTAACTTACTGTACTTCAAGCGCTTATAAGAAGCATGTATTCTATCTAGTTCGTAAGCAACTATGCTTAATAATCCCCGCTTATCTCTACCAGTAACTCTAATCTTAATCTCCCGTTTATCGTAATATTCAATCACTTCGGCTTTGGTGTTGTCCTTAGTTAAGATGACCCCAGTTTTCCAAACGTATTTTTGTTGGTCAATATACTGGTGCATCACCACAATCAAGCGAGTGATAATACCCTTAGGCATAAAATCAGGATAAGTGTAGCGTAAAATCAGATTGTGGGATGGATTCCAGTCATAGTTTGGTTGGTTATCGCTGAGGAGTTGAGGGGCGATAAAGGTATCTTTGCTGTCAGGAATTTCATAGCAAAGTTGGAATTTCTTCATTAGTTCTAGTAATTCTCCTCTGGTAGAGGCATACTTTTCTTCTTTCCAAATACGTTTTAAATCGTTGCGGGTAAACTTTCCGTTGTTATTAATAATGTCATGATTATCCAGCACGTTGTAAACAGCATCGGTACCCCATTCGGGTTTAAGAATGACTGTTTTATATAACAACGAATCTTCTTGATCCTGGAAATGAAGACATATGCCTAAATCATGGAGATATCTAATTAATTGTAATTTATCTTCCCGTCGAGTAAATCCATTGGTTTCACAGATATCTAGATATTCATCAAGAGAGATATAATTACGACAATCGTTTTCTAAAGCTTGACGAACCTTTACCCAAGTTTTCGGTAATACTTGTCCGACGTGAGGTAAATTTTTAATGTGATATTGAATAGCATCGATAATCTCTGCTAACCCTCGGTTAGTTTTGAGATTAGTAGCCATAGTGTTTTTGAGATTGGTAAACTGCCCTCGCAAAGCGTTTTCGTTAATTTCCCTTCGGCGGTCTTGTTTCTCGTTTTTAATAATCAACAGGGGGCTATTATCACTTAATTTGTCTACAATATTTAACCAATAATAAAAATCCGTATCTTGTTTACGACTATCCGCCACTAAAGTATAGAGAGAACGTTTACTTAAAAAAAACTGATGGGTAGCATGATAAATTGCTTGCCCGCCAAAATCCCAAATATTGACTTTAAATTCTTGTTCCTTATCTAGAAGAGGAAAACTCCATTTAATAACATCAATGCCTTCTGTAGATGCTTGATTGTCTTGGAGTTGGTATTGGGGGTTTTGAATTTTTTTAGCTAAACTAGTTTTGCCTGCTCCAGCCTCGCCGACAATCAACAACTTAGCTTCATAGATATAATCTTTTCCTTCTTTCCTTAATTGTCGAAAATATTGTTTAATAGCATCTACTCCTTTACTGACTACTTCTGGCGGTGGAACAACCAGGGGATTTTCCGATAACTCTAGCTGGGTTAAATTGGAGAGATTTCCAAAAGATTCGGGAAGGGTGGTTAGTTGATTATTCCATAAATGTAGCCTGGTTAAATTGGATAAATCCCCAAGAGATTCCGGCAGAGTTGTTAGTTGATTACCCGATAAATGTAGCCTGATTAAATTGGATAGATTCCCAAGAGATTCCGGCAGAGTTGTTAGTTGATTATTCCATAACTCTAACCTGGTTAAATTGGATAGATTCCCAAGAGAGTTTGGCAGAGTTATTAGTTGATTATTCCATAATTCTAGTCTGTTTAAATTGGATAGATTCCCAAGAGATTCCGGGAGGTTTGTTAGTTGATTTGTCTCTAAATTTAGCTCGATTAAATTGGATAAATTTCCAATAGATTCTGGTAGTTTTTTTAGTTGATTGAAGGATAAATATAGATGAGTTAAATTGGATAAATTCCCAATAGACTCTGGAATATTGGTTAGTTGATTGAAGGATAAATATAGATGAGTTAAATTGGATAGATTCCCAATAGACTCTGGAATTTTATCTATTTTGTTATACTTTAATTTTAATACTTTAATTTGTTTTAGTTCAAAAACTTCCTCTGGTATCTTGGTCAATGGTTGGGATCGATCTGAAACTAAATTAACGAAAAGTTTTAATATTGTATTATCTGAGTAATTACTTAAATCGAGTATTTCAAGTTTTTTTTTCCTGGCTTCTTGGATTTTTTCTCGGAAGTGTGTTGGAATACTATCTTCGGTCATATAGCAATTGTTATTTGGGTTAGTTAGAAAGCTTATGGTTTGAAGGCAATAGGCTTTTAAGGTAATCAGCCTGAAAAAATACTGTACCTCATAAGTGCGATAAACGCTGTATTATCCCTGACCCAACAAATCTATTTTAATCTTTCCTGTAGAAAAGTGATGTGGCATCACTGGTTAACTGAAATAATAAGTATTTATACTCAACAACTTTTGGGAAAGAATTTCCTTATTTGATTCAGCAATGCAAAAATTGGGCATTGCATAAATGCAGGATGATTTTAATAGTTTTATGGAATGGGCATTTTGATAGAAAAAGCATCATGGTGAAATAAGCATCTTGTGTGGAATGGGCATCTTGCCCGTTTCCAACACCCCCGACTCCCGACTCCCGATTCCCGATTCCCGACCCCCCCACACTTACCTTGGTCGGATCCTCTAGGATGACAGATGAAGCAGGAAAGTCCTATCGTGAGGGTAAAGCTAGAGCTATATTCCTTCCGGATTACTCTCGACAGTTGCGTAACCTGTAGATTCACATTAAGCTAATTGTTCTTTGAGGCTGTACCGTGCCTAAATCTATTCCATTACTATCTATTCTTGTTGTCATGGGTTTGATGAGTTGGTCAGCACCAGTTGCTGGACAGGCACTGATTCCCTATACCCTAAAATTAGATTCAGATGAACTCGAACAGCAGGGCTTAACTCTGGCTCAGGAGGCCATTCAGTTAGTCCGCTTTCAACAATACGACCTGGCGCTGCCTAAAGCCAAGTTAGCCACTCAACTTGCCCCCAACACCTATCAAACCTGGTTTATCTTGGGAACCTTGTACGTACAGTCCCAGGAGTTGGATCAAGGCATAGAAGCCTTGCAAAAGTCTTACTCTCTGGCACCAGATGAAGCTGGGGTGCTGTTCACCTTGGGGTCAGCGTATTTCCAAAAAAGCGACTATAGAAAAGCGATCGCTCAGTTGAAAGCGGGATTAAAACTCAAGCCCGATGTGCCAGAAGCCCTGTTTGACTTGGGTAACTCTTACTATATGCTAAATCAGTATAGTGAAGCAATCGATGCTTACAACAAAGCTGTTGACCAAGACAAAAGCTTTTGGCCAGCCATCAACAACATTGGCTTGGTCAACTATGAACAAGGGGATGTGGACAGTGCCATTAAAAAATGGGAAGCAGCCATAGGGATTGATAAAGAGGCGGCAGAACCCCAACTTGCGATCGCTGTGGCTCTGTATGCCCAAGGGGATATCGAAAAGGCACTATTAATGGGAGAAGCGGCAATCCGCCTAGATAGCCGCTATGCTAACTTAGAGTTTCTTAAAGAAAACCTGTGGGGTAAGCGCCTGCTTTCTGAAACCAAAAAGTTTCTGGAAAATCCCAGAATCCAAGCCACGATTATCCAGAGTGAAGGTCTACCCTAAGCATATCAACTCCACCTGTCATGGATGAGTCCTAAAAACAGTGCTTGATCGCTATCAATTGCCAATAGGGGAGGGATCGCAGCCAAAGATGAGAAATCATCTCAAGGGCGGTGGTTTAAGATTGGCAATTTTCAACCAAGGGATTTAATTGTCCTGGGGGAGTAGAGCGATGATCTGATCAACAAACTTTTGATGGTCAACAACAGGTTTGGAGATGTAGTCATCAGCACCACTTTGCTTAAGGAAATTTTCTCGATCTCCTTCCATCGCATGAGCAGTTACCAGAATAATGGGCAGTTTAGAGGTATCAGCATCAGCCTTAAGCATTTGGGTAATCTTAATGCCGTCTACTGATTTACCCTGATAAACACTATGAGCTAGGGAAACATCCATCAAAATAATGTCTGCCTCCCCAGCTTGGGCTATCTGCATTACTTCTTCTACATCTTCAGTATGCTTTACATTCAAACCGCCCCGCTTACTGAGAATCTTGGAAAAAACACGAGCATTAATCGGATCATCTTCGACAATCAGAACGGTTTTCATGGGTCTTGGATCAAGAGAGTCATTTTTGGCAAAAGTGTCATTTGATCATAAGTTTGACAGGGAATCTGTCATTTTGCTATTTCAAATGCAAGATGTCATATTCTCAAGTCTACTTTCCCCACATCCTTAGCTTACTAGTAATGTTCATCGGACTAATACAGGTGATAGGCTGCTTAATACCAGGGAAGCTGACGCTCCTGGAAAAAGCCTTCCCTAACTGCATCCAACCTTACATCATAGTGTCTTGGGGACAGTGGGCACGGCTTTTACGTGCGCTCTTACTTGGCGAATTAAATTCGCCACGGGTCGCACCTCTGGAAGCGAAGCTTCTGGCTGGGTTAACCTTGAGCCTGTTTCTTTGAGTCATGCTAATACTTTAGCTTGGCTTAACCAAAACTATCTTAAGGCGGGAAATCGGCTTTGGAACCAGAAGCTCACATTTTAGGGTGAAAGCATTGATCCGTGAGCATTAAGCTCACGCTACGCGAACAGCGGTCAGCCGCCAGCGGTCAGCGGTCAGCCACCAGCCGTCAGCGGAAGGCCTTTGGCCACGCGTGCGCGTTCAGCCGTCAGCTTATTTTATTCAATAGCTGATAGCTGATAGCTGATAGCTGTTCGCGTAGCGTGTGCGTAGCACATAAGCTGATAGCTGATAGCTGATAGCTGAAGAACAAATTCTCTTCTCCTCATCTTTGCCATCTTTTCGAGTACCGTAGCCTTAACGAGCGTGCAATTTCCCTATACCCTAAACCCCGATTACCCTGTGGTCAATTCTGCCTTGGAGGATTTTTGATGACAAAACAGCTGAACCTACTGGAAAACAGTAATGTCATTCCCACAGCTCTGCATTTAGAGATGCAACGGTCATATCTTGAATATGCCATGAGTGTGATTGTGGGGCGTGCTTTACCTGATGTCCGTGATGGGCTTAAGCCCGTACATCGACGTATCCTATATGCGATGCACGAATTAGGGA
>NZ_JAAHHS010000410.1 GCF_010692395.1 Moorena sp. SIO3H5 | reverse complement strand
CCTCTACCTGCAAGCCTTAGACCTTAGGAAACGCTTGCTAGGAGAGGAACACCCCCATGTGGCCTCCAGCCTCAACAGCCTGGCAGGACTGTATTTTCGCCAGGGCAGGTACCAACAGGCCGAACCCCTCTACCTGCAAGCCTTAGACCTGAATAAACGCTTGCTAGGAGAGCAACACCCCGATGTGGCCTCCAGCCTCAACAACCTGGCTTCACTGTACTATAGCCAGGGCAGGTACCAACAGGCCGAACCCCTCTACCTGCAAGCCTTAGACCTGAATAAACGCTTGCTAGGAGAGCAACACCCCGATGTGGCCTTCAGCCTCAACAGCCTGGCAGGACTGTACTCTAGCCAGGGCAGGTACCAACAGGCGGAACCCCTCTACCTGCAAGCCTTAGACCTGAATAAACGCTTGCTAGGAGAGGAACACCCCGATGTGGCCTCCAGCCTCCACAACCTGGCAGGACTGTACTCTAGCCAGGGCAGGTACCAACAGGCGGAACCCCTCTACCTGCAAGCCTTAGACCTTAGGAAACGCTTGCTAGGAGAGCAACACCCCGATGTGGCCTCCAGCCTCAACAACCTGGCTTCACTGTACTATAGCCAGGGCAGGTATCAAGAAGCGGAACCCCTCTTGCAGCAAGCCTTAGAGCTAATGAAACGGTTGCTAGGAGAGGAACACCCCGATGTGGCCTCCAGCCTCAACAACCTGGCAGGACTGTACTCTAGCCAGGGCAGGTACCAACAGGCGGAACCCCTCTACCTGCAAGCCTTAGACCTTAGGAAACGCTTGCTAGGAGAGGAACACCCCGATGTGGCCTCCAGCCTCAACAACCTGGCAGGACTGTACTCTAGCCAGGGCAGGTACCAACAGGCCGAACCCCTCTACCTGCAAGCCTTACAGCTTGTAAAACGGCGGCTAGGACCAGACCACCCACATGTGGGATACAGCCTCAACAACCTGGGGGTACTGTATTACAGTCAAGGTAAGTTCACCTCTGCCCTTGAGCTGTTGGAGCAAGGATTGGAGGTAGAAGAACGGAACCTCCACTCCAATTTGGTTGCTGGTCCTGAGTCTCAAAAGCGAAAGTACCTTGATACTATCTCTGGTAGCACAAATGCAGTCATTTATCTGCACCTCCAAGCAGCTCCCAACAATCCCAGAGCAGCGCGTCTGGCTTTGACTACCATCCTGCGGCGAAAAGGTCGCGTTCTCGATTTCATCACCAACAGCCAGCAAATCCTGGGTCAACAGTTAGACCCTGAAAACCAGAGGTTACTCGATGACCTCAACGCTACCCGCACTCAACTAGCAAACTTGTTCTACAGCCAAAGCTTAGACCCTGAAAACCAGAGGTTACTCGATGACCTCAATCCTAACCCCACTCAAGGAGCCGACCTGACCTACAATCGACCGGCAAATCTACCTGCTAAATACTATCAAGATAGGTTAAAGTCTCTCTCTGAACAAGCCAAGCAATTAGAGAATCAAATTAGCCGTAGCAGCCCGGAATTTCGCACAGCTAACCAAAGTGTGACTCTCGAAGCCATTCAAAAGCTGATTCCAGCTAATACGGCCCTAGTGGAATTGGTCAAGTATCGACCTTATCATCCTAAAGCGACAAAAGATCAACGCTTTGGTCTCCCTCGCTACGCTGCCTACGTGCTTCATTCCCAAGGAGACCCCCAAGGCATTGACTTAGGGGAAGTTGAGTTGATTGAATCAGACCTGGAGCAGTTTCGTCTCTCTCTTCAAGACAAAAAAACACCCACAGCTGATTTGAAGCAAGCCGCACGGCAAGTGGATCAGAAGTTAATGGAGCCTGTGCGCCAACTTTTAGGGTCTACTCGACAGATCTTACTTTCCCCGGACGGAGAGCTCAACCTGATTCCCTTTGAAGCCCTGGTGGATCAGCAGCAGGACTATCTGGTGGAAAACTATCGTTTTACTTACCTTACCTCTGGCAGGGACTTACTCAGATTATCCCAGCAATCTGTCAGTCAAACTGCTCCGGTGTTGTTGGGCAATCCTGACTTTGACCGTTCTGCTGCTGAATTTAGTGCTAATCACGATCATAGCAATCTCGCCAGTGCCCACCTTACCCGTTCCATTGACCTATCAAAGCGGGACTTTTCACCATTACCAGGCACGGCTGAGGAAGTAAAAGAAATCGCTAAGAAGCTGGGAGTAGCCCCTCTACTCGGTGGTAAGGCCACAGAGTCAGCAGTCAAAGGAGTCAATAGTCCCAGGATACTGCATATTGCTACCCATGGTTTCTCTGAGAATGCTCCCAATCAAGAACTGACAACACTCTATGACAATCCCATGCTGTTGTCCGGACTAGTGCTAGCAGGGGTTAAGCAGAAGCCTACGGGTGCAGAAAATGGGGTACTCACTGCCTTGGAAGCCGTAGGACTTAACTTGTCTGGCACCGAGTTGGTGGTCTTATCGGCTTGCGATACTGCTTCCGGACGGATTAGTTCAGGAGAGGGCATCTATGGGTTGCGTCGGGCTTTTGTGATTGCCGGTTCACAAACTCAGCTGATCAGTTTGCGCAAGGTAGAGGATAAAGCCACCAAAGAGCTGATGCTGGCTTACTATCAGCGCTTGCTAGACCAGAACATGGGGCGCAGCGAGGCTCTGCGGGAGACCCAACTGCAAATGTTGAAAGACCAGAGGTATCAGCATCCTTATTATTGGGCGAGTTTCATTGTTTCGGGCAACTGGCGACCGATGAAGACTGTGGGGACTTTAAGGGGGTGGGTGTTGCTGGTTGTATGTATATTATCTGTATTGTGCGTAGTGTGGGTAGTAGTTTGTCGGATGGGCAAAAACCCTTTGGTTCAAAGGAGTATTAATGATTAAATTAGTTTGCCCACCCTACTTTAATTGAGATTTTTTTCACTCCCGATTCCCGATTCCCTGCTCCCTTTGTAACATGAAAAGTCTAGAAGACTATCTACAAACCAGTGCAATCATCGATTGGCAACATCCTACAATTCTGGAACTGGCGAAGACAATAGCCCTAGAGCATCAAACATCGAATGCTTACGCAAAAGCCTGTTTTGAGTGGGTTCGAGATCAGATTCGCCATAGCGTTGACTATCAAATGAATCCTGTCACCTGTCGTGCCTCGGATGTACTTAAGTATAAAACTGGTTATTGTTACGCAAAAAGCCATTTGCTCGCTGCCCTATTACGAGCCAATGGAATTCCAGCAGGCTTTTGTTATCAGCGATTAAGTATTAATGACGACGGTGAGCCTTACAGTTTGCATGGTTTGAATGCGGTTTACTTACCTGAATTCGGTTGGTATCGAATTGATTCCAGAGGAAACCGTGAGGGAATTGATGCTCAATTTAATCCCCCAAAGGAGCAATTAGCTTTCAGCATTCGATTTCCTGGAGAAGCTGACTTTCCTAACATTTTTTCTGAACCACTTCCTATAGTTATCGAAGCATTACAGGCTGGCACTACTTGGGATGAAATGCTTGGTAGTTTGCCAGATGTTTTGTTGGAGGAATTTGAAGCTTATGCGCTACGCGCACGCTACACGAACAGCTATCAGTAGGGAACAGGGAACAGGGAACAGGGAACAGGGAAGATGCGCGTTCCAGCAATAGGCTTCCCTTAAGGGTGGTAAGTATTTTAAGGATGGTAAGGATCGTAAGGGTGGATAGAGAAAAAAAAATGAGCGATCACAAAATCATTAACTAAGCGATCGCTACATCCAAAACAAGCAATCTGTCCAGTATTTTACCATGCGCAAACCTTAAGCTATCCACTATTAGATATGAGCTAATGCACTAAGCGCACGGCTGAACGCGCACGCGTGAGCTTTTAGCTCACTGTTGAATGCTTAGCCGAAACCTGGAAAGGCTACGGGATGCTATAGAAGAGCTGGTACCGGAACGCCCTAAAAAACCTTTAGCTAGAAACTGTAGGATTAAAGTCAGTAACTGCGAATGGCACGATGGTTAAAACCACCTCCAAACTCACGTTTGACCAATACCTGGAATACGACGACGGTACAGATAACCGTTATGAACTGGTTGATGGGGAGTTAGTAGAATTGCCACCGGAGAGTGAACCAAACAGTTGGAGGGCAATGTGGCTAATGTATCAATTAGCCCAACAAATCAATCCTCGTTTAATCAAGATTCACAATTGTGAATTGCAAGTTCCAGGAAATCCTCAAAACCGCTATCCTGATTTGGTAGTGCTTACGGAACAACATCTTATCCAAACCGAAAAACGCCTAACTATCACCCTTGATATGGAGCCCCCACAGTTTGTTGCGGAGGTAGTTAGCCCCTACAGAAACCAAAATGATGAAAACTACCAACGTGATTATAGTGATAAAGTAAAACAATACCAACAAAGGGCTATTCCTGAATATTGGATTATTGACTCCCAAGCGCAATTAGTAACTGTACTGGTTTTGAAAAACGGTAGTTATCAAAAACAAGAATTTAGAGGTGATCAGCAGATTGTTTCCCAGACTTTCAGTGATTTGAAGTTGACGGCTTTAGAGGTAATCAATGCGTAAGCTATAGCAATTATTCTTTGGGGAATATATAAATTATTCGGTTTTAGGCAGCAGGGAGCAGGGAGCAGGTAAGAGGGAAGCCGGAAGTGATAAGAGGTAAAAAATTCTTTGTACCTCATAGCTATGAGAGACCCTATTCTAATTTAGAGTACCTAAATTAATTTTGATAATTTTTATTCCCTACTCCCTACTCCCTACTCCCTACTCCCTTACCCAATTACCTTTTCCATCCTAAACCGTTCAAACCCTACCCCACTGAGGAATACAGTCTCCGGTTCAATAATAGTAAATCCCTGTTTTAGAAAGAAATACTTAGAAATTCTACTCGCTTCAGTATAGAGACAATTAACACTTTGCCTTAAGGCTTCATCTTCTAATTGTTGGTAAATCGCTGTAGCATAACCCTGGCGAGAGTAGTCTTTTGCTGTAAACAGTAAATCAATGTGATTAGCGGGATGTAATTGACCAAAAGCCACTATATTATTGCTATCAACCGCAACAACTGTTATTCCCATACTCAGCCGTTTTGTAAACTGGTCGATATCCTTAGGATAGGATGACCAAATCTCTACTTGTTTACTATTATACGCTTGTGAAGCTATCCCCATGATAGCATTTTTGTAGACATCGAAAACAGCTTTGGCATCTGATACCTGGTAGTTACGGATTAACATTTTTTCTCGGATATCCCCATTCCCGATTCCCGATTCCCGATTCCCGATTCCCGATTTCCTATTCCCTATTCCCAACTTCTAAAAGAAGTGTAAGCTGTTTTGAGGGCCTTTATAGCAATCTACTATGGCAAGCATTAACGATAACTACCTCAAACTCAAAGCTGGCTACCTATTTCCCGAAATTGCGCGACGGGTCAATACTTTCGCAGAAGCCAATCCCGATGCTAAGCTAATCAAGCTGGGGATTGGTGATGTTACCGAACCACTACCAGCCGCCTGCCGCAGCGCCATAATCAAAGCTGTTGAAGAAATGGGCGATCGCGCCACCTTCAAAGGTTATGGTCCAGAGCAAGGCTACCCTTGGTTAAGGGAAAAAATTGCTACCCACGATTTTCAAAGTCGGGGGTGTGACATTGAGGCTGGGGAAATTTTCATCTCCGATGGCTCCAAGTGCGACAGCGGTAACATTCTCGACATCTTTGGAAAAGATAACAAGATTGCCGTTACTGACCCAGTTTATCCCGTGTATGTAGACACCAACGTTATGGCTGGTCATACCGGGGATGCTAATGATGCTGGTAAGTATGAGGGTTTGGTTTATCTACCGATTACCGCCGAGAACAACTTCACCGCTGAGATTCCCTCCGAGAAGGTTGATTTAATTTACCTGTGCTTCCCTAATAACCCTACCGGAGCAACCGCTAGCAAAGACTACCTCAAAAGCTGGGTAGACTATGCCAAAGCTAATGGCTCGGTAATTTTCTTTGATGCAGCCTACGAAGCCTTTATCACTGACCCAGAGCTACCCCACTCCATCTACGAGATTGAGGGAGCAAGGGATTGTGCCATTGAATTCCGCTCTTTTTCCAAAAATGCAGGCTTTACCGGCACCCGCTGTGCATTAACAGTAGTACCGAAGACCCTAACAGCCAAAGCATCCGATGGTTCAGATGTAGAACTGTGGAAACTTTGGAACCGCCGCCATTGTACTAAGTTTAATGGGGTTTCCTATATTGTACAACGAGGCGCTGAAGCCGTTTATTCTGAAGAAGGCCAAGGGCAAGTTAAAGCACTAGTTGACTTCTATCTGGAAAATGCCAAAATTATTTGCGATCAACTAACAGCTGCTGGCTTAACCGTTTATGGTGGCGTAAATGCCCCTTACGTTTGGGTCAAAACACCTAATGGTCTATCCAGTTGGGATTTCTTTGATAAATTACTCAACACTGCCAATGTAGTCGGAACCCCTGGTTCTGGATTTGGTGCTGCAGGAGAAGGCTATTTCCGCATTTCCGCATTTAATAGTCGAGAAAATGTAGACGAAGCGATGCAGCGAATTACCGATAAATTCAAAGTCTAGTTGCGTATTTGCGA
>NZ_JAAHHS010000041.1 GCF_010692395.1 Moorena sp. SIO3H5 | reverse complement strand
GAGTTGATGACGATTCCTATTGGGGATGTGAATGCTCAACAAAAACTGGTAAAAGATGGTGAAAGTAGCCCAAAAGATATTCGCCGCCATGCGGAAGAATGGGTAACTAAAAATCAAGAACTCTTTGATAGTTGGGTAGAGTCAGCCAAAGAGGCAGCCACGAATTAAAACTATCCTCAAAAAACCACTATATCACCTTGATCAGAGCTATCAGGTACACAAGATTTTTTCCCGATTCCCGATTCCCGATTCCCGATTCCCGACTCCCGATTCCCGACTCCCAACTGCCGACTGCCGACTCCCTACTCCCTACTCCCTACTCCCTACTCCCTAATTCATCAGGACCAAATTATCCCGATGAACCACAGTTTCTGCCCCCTTGTAACCCAAAATAGTCAGGATTTGTTCGGATTGATGCCCTCGAATCTTATGTAATTCATTACTGTTGTAGTTCACCAGTCCCCTAGCAATTTCCATGCCATTGCTGTCACATAGCTCTACGGCATCTGATGAGCGGAAATCCCCTTCTATGCGAGTAATACCAGCCGCTAATAGAGATTTGCCCCCATCGGAAATTGCCTTGACCGCTCCATTATCAATATAAAGTTTCCCTACCGGCACTAAACTGTAAGCAATCCAGTGCTTGCGGGCTTTATTGGTTTGAGCTTGGGGGGCAAACTGGGTGCCCAGGGATTCTCCCTGTAAAATTCTTTCAATGTTATCTGGACGTCGTCCTTCAGTGATTACAGTTCTGACCCCAGCATTGGTAGCAATTCGGGCAGCAGCAACTTTGGTTACCATCCCACCAGTGCCCCAACCAGAGCCTGAGTCATCAGCTTGTACCTCTAGTTCAGCTAATTCCTCAATGCTGTTGATTGAAATAATTGGTTCAGCATCCGGTACCTTACGGGGGTCTGCTGAGTAAAGTCTATCCACATCAGTTAGTAAAAACAACCAATCGGATTCAATCAAACTAGCTACTAGGGCGCTAAGGGTATCGTTATCACCAAATTTAAGTTCATCTACAGCTACAGTATCATTTTCATTCACCACTGGGATCACCCCCAGCTGGAGTAGCTCCCGAAAGGTAGCATAGGCATTAACATAGCAACTACGCTGAACAAAATCTCGACGGCTGAGGAGAATCTGAGCAATAGGTTGGTTGAGGTTGTTAAATAAGTCATCATATATCCGCATCAGCCTTCCTTGACCAACTGCTGCGATCGCTTGTTTGAGAGCGAGTGTATTCGGTCGTGATGTTAACCCCAGTCGCCCACACCCAATCCCCACAGCGCCAGAGGTAACCAGTACCACTTGATGACCTTCAGAACGCAGCCGAGTCAGTGTTTCCACTAGGGCGGCAATAGTGGATAGGGCCAGCTGACCTGTTGCTGGTTGGGTTAAACTAGATGTGCCGACTTTGACAACTATCTTTTGATTGGTCATTGGTCATTACTCTGGTTTCTGTTGATCATACCTCCGAGGGGGAATCTATGTCAGGGGTAGTGTTCCTCTGGTACCACTGCCAAGGATGTGACCAAAATCACATGATTTGGTGGTGTAACTTACAAGACATTCAGGTGAATATTGCTAAGCTTTTGGGAATCATAGGAATAAGAAGTACTTGGTATCAGCCAGTACAGTTTCAGATTTAGGAACTATACTGGTAGACTTGAGCTACTTTGTATAATCGACACACCCTAGAACAACAGAGGAATTCAGTCAGTTAATCACCTCTAACCAGTAACAATCCAGGTGAGATCGTTGGTGATTTTTAGTGTGACTCTTGTGCTAAGGTGTGCTGTGCAAATAGCTTGAATTATAGCTAGAAAAGGTAAGGGGAAATAGGAATTCGGCTAAGGGTACTTGACTATTCTAGCTTTACCTTTGCCCCTTCCTGGATTACCATACACTGACACCCTCTTCGTCAGAAAACCCTCACTGATGAACTAACTGCAAAAGCCTGCAAGGAAAAATTATGTCTAATACCCACAACTTATTCACTATTCGTTTTTGGGGCGTCAGAGGTAGTATTGCCTGTCCAGGACCAGAAACAGTTCGGTATGGAGGCAACACACCTTGTATAGAGATGCGAGTTGGTAGTGAGCGTCTAATTTTTGATGGTGGTACAGGGTTGCGAGTTTTGGGACAGTCTCTACTCAAGGAGATGCCAGTAGAAGCTCATCTATTTTTTACCCACTCCCATTGGGACCATATTCAGGGTTTCCCTTTCTTTACCCCTGCCTTTATTAAAAGGAATTGTTTTCATATTTATGGCACCCGTGCTCCTAACGGTGCCACCATCGAGAATCGTCTAACTGATCAGATGACCCACCCAAATTTTCCGGTTCCCTTGCAAATTATGCAATCAAAAAAGGAGTTCCATGACCTTGAGATTGGAGAAACAGTAAATATTGGTGAGATTACCGTAGAAAATGCACCCTTGAACCATCCAGGTGAAGCCGTTGGCTATCGAGTTAACTGGCGAGGCTATTCAGCTGCCTACATCACTGACACAGAACATCTCGAAGAGGGTTTCGATAAAAATGTCCTGCAGCTGGCCCATAATGCGGACGTGATGATTTACGATGCTGCCTACACCGATGAAGAATACTACTCTGAGGTATCAAGCAAAATGGGTTGGGGACATTCTACCTGGCAGGAAGCTATCAAAGTTGCTCGAGCTGCTAATGCCAAAAAATTAGTCATTTTCCATCATGATCCCCTGCATAATGATGATTTTTTGGACCATATCGGAGAACAGGCTGTTAAGGAGTTTTCTAATACGGTTATGGCGCGGGAAGGTTTGGCAATTGAGCTAGTGGAATCCTCTAGGTCACATCTGCTTGAGCGTAAGGATGGGAAAATGCCTCTGAGCAAAGTTTAATATAGTAATTATCAATGGAGTGAGGTACAAAATGCTGGGTTTTAGCAAGCAGGGAGTAGGGGAGTAGGGAGTAGGGAAAATAAAATTGAATTTACCTGATAAGCATGATCAACAGTATGCTCAACGCTATATCATTTCTAAAATTAAAATTGCTAATTACTAATTAACAATTAACTCCCATAAAATAACTGACTTTAAAAGTGATTAACTGTAATTAAAATAACATGCTTCTTATAGTCATAGGCGGTCTTTTTAGAGTAAAGACCGCCTATAAAGTGCTGCTGATAGTTTGTCAGCGGTCAGTGGTCAGCGGTCAGCTTCTTTTATTAAAAAGCTGTTTCCGTAGCTTGGCCAATAGCTGTTCGCCTAGCGCTAATCGCTCTTCCCTTACTTATTATCTAAGCTGCAACTTGAACTTCCTCAGATACTTGGGGTGCTGCTTTTAGAGATGTTTGGAGAGATTCTAGCTGAGCCGATAGGTTGTAGATTTGACTTTGGAGTGCTTCAACTAGCACAAGTTCTTTTGCCAGAACGTGAGGATTTCTGATGGTTGTGGATTGTTCAGAACCAGAAGAAGTATTCTGGATGCGATCGCGAATGGGGGTTCCCCCCTGTGGCCGACTGCTTCCCTTGGTGTAGCCTAAGAAACTTTGAGTAGAGGCAAACTGATAGATTCCAGCTTTTACCTTACTCTGCTGCCATGACATCCCTAGGTTTTCAAGCACTGGTTCCTCGGTAATTACTAACGGTTCCATAACTTTTATCGGTTTCTCCATGACCACGGTCCCAGAAACCTCCTTTGCCATCGGTACGCTGGCAGCCTCAGCAAATTTTACTTCTTCATAAGCGACCACATTCTCTAGCTTCTGTTGCTTCTGTGTGTTCAGCTCAGATGTTGAAACTTGTAGTTGTTGAATTAACTTTTCCTTTTCCTGAAGAGCTTGCTCGATAGTGTCTAACTCAGACTCAATGTTAGCTGACTTCCGGGAAGAGTCCTGCCACCCAGCTAAAGTAGCATTAGATACACCTACTCCCAAACTGATTAACATCGCTAGTCCCAAGTAAGGAGCTGCCGCATCCTTGACCTTACCATGGAAAAAGAGTTCATCTTGGATGCGGATGGTAAGGGACTCTTCACCAAATATGGCTACAGGTAAGGTGAAGACACAAAAGAGTGTAGTGGAAATGAAGACTGGTGCCAAGATTAATTTTTGGATTGTAGACCCGTTCACAATTACTCCCTTAGGATAGCTACTTAAAACTCAATGACTAGTACCGTCAGCAGTCAGCAGTCAGCAGTCAGCAGTCAGCAATCAGTAGTCAGCTTCAAATAAACCTCTAAGGAGAGAATTTAAGAGTTCGAGATTAATCAGAATTTAAAGTCTGGGTAAAATCCCATAAGCTGAGATAACACAGATTAAACCAATGCTTACCTCTTGTCTTGATGCAGTCGCTTATTTAAAAGCTGAACGCGCACGCGTGCGCGTAGCGCATTAACTGATAACTGATAGCTGATAGCCAAATTAAAAATGCCAACTTAAAAACGCTGATCATGTCAGCTTTTCGTTGGTTTTGAACGGTAGCTTTATTACCAGCGTTTTGTCCTAGTTTGAAGCTCAGGGGTTTGCGATCGCATCTGCGTTATGTTAGCGATTGGGTATACCTCATGTTTGATTTAAGTCGAATCCTAGAGCAACTCCATAACTTCCCTTAACTTTTAGTTATCGACTGTTCTTGGTGAGATCGGTAGATTATTTGTGTACGGAGCAAAAAAGCGCGAAAATGCCTGCTCGGCACGCCTGTACGTTACCTAGCTATTGAGTTCAAGACCAGTACTAGAACTTGTTTAAGGTAAGCATTTAATCATGAACCAATCTACATTCGATAAATCTTTTCTGAGACAAATCGTGTTATCAACAATTATCTTTGCTCTTCTGAGCTTGCCCATAGTTATGCTCGGAGCAAAGCCGATCTGTATGAATCTCCTACAGAGTCGGATAGTTGATGGTAAACTTATAAATGCTGCGACGCGCTGATTAAGGTTTCACTAAACTGCTTAGACCTGTAGTAATCCTGATTATTTTGGGAATCCTGGTTGCCAGTGTGCTCCTGTCCCAGTTTTGGGCACTACCAGCACTGACCCAGCACCCTGTGAAACTCACCCTATTGATGGGAGCGGGGGAGTTTTCTGATTGGCAGGAACTACTGGTAAAGAATTTTGAGCTAGAGAATCCAGATATTCAAATCGAACTGATCGAAGGACCATTAAACTCTGACTTAACAGAAGACCTCTATACCTCTGCTTTCATCTTAGGAGACTCACCCTATGACCTGATTAACATGGACGTGATTTGGACTCCTAAGTTTGCCGCTGCAGGGTGGTTACTAGATTTATCGGAGCGAGTTAGTCAGGACTATTTAAAGGAATTTCTGGATAAAGCAGTTGATTCAGGACGCTACCAGGGGAAACTATACCGCATACCATTCCGTTCCGATGGTGGTATGCTCTACTATCGTCAGGATTTGCTAGAGCAAGCTGGATTCCAAGCCCCAAAAACCTTTGAGCAGTTGGTCACCATTTCCCAACAATTGCAGGAAAACCATGATCCAAAATGGGGCTATCTTTGGCAAGGTCGTCAATATGAAGGGTTGTCAGCCATGTTTGTAGAAATACTTGCAGGGTTTGGTGGCTTTTGGGTTGACCCAGAAACCTTGGAGGTGGGTTTGGATAAACCGGAAGCGATTAAAGCTGTAGAGTTTCTGCGCAGCACCATTAAACAAGGGATTTCACCCCCTGGTGTCACTACCTATCAGGAAGAAGAAACACGACTGTTGTTTCAAAATAGGGATGCGGTATTTCTGAGGAATTGGCCCTATGTTTGGTCATTGGCAAATCAAGAGGGTTCAAAGGTCAAAGGCAAGATTGGCATTAGCCCTATGGTTCATGGTCCTGGTGGCAAAGCTGGTGCTTGCTTAGGAGGTTGGGGTTTGGGAATTGCTAAATCTTCCAAACATCCTGAGGAAGCCTGGAGAGCTATTGAGTATTTCACCAGTGAGAAAGCCCAGCGTCGGTATACTCTGGAAACTGGCTATCTGCCAACCCGACGGAAGCTGTTTGCAGACCCAGACATTGTTGCGAAATATCCCCACTATCCAAAAATGCTAGACGTGTTAGAAGGGGCTGTCTTGCGTCCACCAGTTGCCCAATATTCCCAGGTATCGGATATTTTACAACGGTACCTCAATGCCGTGCTAACTAATCCCAAACTTAGTCCTGAAAAAACGATGAAAGCAGCAGCTGATCAAACCCGTAGGCTGTTGTCGGTAGAATGAAAACTGATCCGATAGCAGCACAGGAACAAAGGACAGGGTGGTTGTTGGTAACACCAGCATTGTTACTACTGCTGCTAGTCTATGGCTATCCTATTTTGCGTTCGTTCTGGTTAAGTTTATTCACTAAGAACCTAGGGACACAGCTACAACCGGTGTTTTCTGGTCTGAATAATTATGGGCGAATGATGGGGGATGGTCGCTTCTGGCACAGTCTCTGGAATACTGTGATTTTTACCTCAGTATCTGTTGGTCTGGAACTGGTGTTAGGAATTGCGATCGCATTAATTTTAAATCAAACCTTTAAAGGAAGGGGTATTGTCCGCACCATCGCCATCCTGCCTTGGGCCTTGCCAACTGCTTTGATCGGTCTAGTCTGGGCTTGGATGTTTAATGACCAGTTTGGGGTTTGGAATGATATCTTACTGCGTCTAGGTATTATTAAAGACGGAATCAACTGGCTAGGATACCCGACAACAGCAATGATGGCTGTCATTGCCGCAGATGTTTGGAAAACGACACCATTCATCAGCATTTTGCTCCTAGCTGGCTTGCAGTCTATTCCCCAAGACCTATACGAAGCCTATGCCCTAGACGGTGCTACACCTTGGCAAAGTTTCAAGCAAATTACTCTACCGCTATTGACGCCCCAAATCCTAATTTCCCTACTGTTCCGCTTTGCCCAAGCTTTCGGAGTCTTCGACCTGATCAAAGTGATGACTGGAGGTGGTCCCGGAGGAGCGACAGAAGTTGTATCTCTCTACATCTATACCACTGTCATGGATTATCTAGACTTTGGTTATGGTGCTGCCCTTGTGGTAGTAACCTTTTTGATACTGGTAACCACGGTAGTGATTATAGCCCTAGGCTCACGTAACTAATGACTAGTCTTCCTAACTCATCATCTCCTCAAACCAAAACGAAACAAATTAACATTATCAAACTAATTATCCTGCCCCTAGGAATCATCTTATTGGTAATTTTATGCCTAGCACCACTCCTCTGGCAATTGCTCACCTCCCTCAAAGTCAATCAAGATATTTCTTCCCTTCCTAATATTTATTTTCCCACACGGTATACCCTTGACCACTATATAAATTTATTTACCAGCCGTCCCCTAGTCCACTATATTTTCAATAGCGCCTTTGTATCCATCGCTTCCACACTATTGTGTTTAGGGATAGGAACTCCCGCTGCTTACGCCTTAGCACGGTTAACCCTAAGGGGAGAAAAAATCATCCTTGCTGGGATTATTATTATTAGCTTATTTCCCTTTATTTTGATATTTCTAGGACTCCTGGAAATTATCCAGATTCTTAAACTAGGAAATAATTATATAAGCCTGATTGTTTCCTATACAGCTATCAACCTTCCTCTCACCCTGTTAGTGATGCGCAGCTTTTTTCAACAGCTACCGCGAGAGCTAGAAGATGCTGCTAAAGTTGATGGCTATAGCACCTGGCAAATGCTAATCCAAATTCTGTTACCCCTAACGGTTCCAGCGTTAGTAACCACAGGAATACTTACCTTTATTTTTGCTTGGAATGAATTTATTTTATCCCTCACTTTCATTAGCCAAGAATCTCTGAAAACCCTGCCCGTTGCTGCCGCTCAGTTAAGTGGTTCTTTAGGAAAAGAGATTCCCTACGGTGCGATTGCAGCTATGACAGTTATAGGAACATTTCCCCTAGTGGTATTAGTAATGTTTTTCCAAGGTAAAATTGTCCAAGGTTTAACATCGGGAGCAGTCAAGGGTTAACTATTTGGGGGTTTAAGGTTGACGATAGTATGGCTAAACTAGAGCTACATAATATTAATAAAATCTACAAGACTAACAAGGGTAATGTCATCCCAGTTAAAGACATTAGCTTACAAGTGGATGAAGGAGAATTTCTGACCCTACTTGGGCCATCGGGATGTGGTAAATCTACTATGCTGCGACTAATTGCTGGGTTAGAGCAACCCACCCATGGCAAAGTAGTTATCAATGGACGGGATGTTACTCATGTCAGACCAGGCGATCGCAATATTGCTATGGTTTTCCAAAGCTATGCTCTCTATCCTCATATGACCGTATATGACAATATGGCAGCTAGTCTGAAACTCCATAAGGTTCCTTCTGACCAAATTCGGAGCCTGGTGCAGGAGGTAGCTAGTAAACTGGGATTGGAAAATTTGATGGACCGCAAGCCTAGTCAGCTATCTGGTGGTCAGCGGCAGCGGGTTGCTCTGGGCAGGGCATTGGTGCGGCAACCGGCTGTGTTTTTGTTAGACGAACCTCTGAGTAACTTGGATGCTTTGCTGCGAGAGCAAGTTAGGGCGGATTTGAAGCAGCTATTTGTTGCTCAAAAGGCACCGGTGGTTTATGTGACTCATGACCAAACCGAAGCAATGACCCTCTCAACTAAGATTGCGGTTTTATGTGAGGGTAAGCTGCAACAGCTAGATACACCCCAGGGCATTTACAACCAGCCAGCAAATCAGTTTGTAGCTAGTTTTGTGGGTTCTCCCCAAATGAATTTACTGACACTTAACTGTCAGGGGAATTATGCCCTCTTGGGTCAGGTCAAAATTTCTTTGCCAAATTTGGCTCAAGTTCCGCCAAAGATTGTTCTAGGTATCCGTCCAGAAGATGTGGCTCTAGCTCAACCAAATGATAAATATAGGATTGAGGGTAGAATCTACCTGGTGGAAAATCTAGGCATGCATAATTTAATTAGTATTCGGGTTAAGGGGTCAGACTCTCTCAGCATCCGGGCGTTATTACCTAATAATTTAACTTGGGAAACAGAAGAAGTGACCCTGGCGATACGACCCCAGTCGATTCACTGGTTTGATAGTGAAACATGGGTTCGTGTAGTGGTTGTTTAGAGTATCGAGTTTTCGCCGACTAATTTGATAAAAACTATAGTTATAATAACTTTTTATGTTTATCGTCCTGATATTGAAGTTGAGAAATTAGACAACTCTGCGACTGTTCATAATGAATTAATTTTACCTGGTTTTGTGCTGAAACTTGATAAAGTTTGGTAAAGTTAGAGGAAATAAGTAAATGTTGTTTGCCCACCGTAGATCTGTTCACTGTTCTATTGTGATTAATCCTAGGTGGGCATTACCTACTAACTTAGCATTGGCACTAGGTTAGTATATAACCAGTGTTTAAGCAATGCTTAACCAAGTAGTAGCAAAGAACTTATCTTGATTATTCCAAAGTTCAACTAGATCAGACTGAGCATCACTATTTACATCGGTAACTAAGTAATCAGTATCATCTCGAAAATCCCCTACTTGTGTATTACTGCCGAGGCTAAATCCACCGTTACCATCACTAATCCAAGTCGCAGCAAAGAAATTATTGTTATTATTCCAAACCTCGACTAGATCAGATTCACCATCCCCATTTACATCAGCGACTAAGTAATCAGTATCGTCTCGAAAATCCCCGACTCTGGTATTACCGCCGAGGTTAAATCCACCGTTACCATCACTAATCCAAGTCGCAGCAAAGAAACTATTGTTACTATTCCAAACCTCGACTAGATCAGACTCACCATCCCCATTTACATCGGCTACTAAGTAATCAGTATCGTCTCGAAAATCTCCGACTCTGGTATTACCGGCTAAGTCAAATCCACCGTTACCATCACTAACCCAAGTCGCAGCAAAGAAACTATTGTTACTATTCCAAACCTCGACTAGATCAGACTCACCATCCCCATTTACATCGGCTACTAAGTAATCAGTATCGGCTCGAAAATCCCCGACTCTGGTATTACCGCCGAGGTTAAATCCACCGTTACCATCACTAATCCAAGTCGCAGCAAAGAAACTATTGTTACTATTCCAAACCTCGACTAGATCAGACTCACCATCCCCATTTACATCGGCGACTAAGTAATCAGTATCGTCTCGAAAATCCCCGACTCTGGTATTACCGCCGAAGTTAAATCCACCCTGACCATTACTAATCCAAGTCGCAGCAAAGAAACTATTGTTACTATTCCAAACCTCGACTAGATCAGACTCACCATCCCCATTTACATCGGTGACTAAGTACTTAGTATCGGCTCGAAAGTCCCCGACTTGAGTTGTTGAACCTAGAGAAAACATTGAAGTTGCACTCCTGTCATATAATTGACATGTTAAATACAGTACGGCAATCGTACTTTGATACAGCACTAAGCATTAAGGTTAGTACATTAATACAAGCTGAAAAGCTTTTATAGTAAACTTTTGCCTTTTGCCGTCTTGATGCAGTCGCTCATGGGGGAAACCCCCAAGACCGCGCTGCATCGCTTTTGCCTTTTGCCTTGCGCTATACTCCCCGCTCTCAAAAAACGGAGATTTTTGGCTCACAGATTCGACTTGCTATGACAGGTTTACATCAAGCACAGTAGAGATCAAATCTTCGCCAGTGTTTAGATATCTAATCCTAGTTACGGTGTAGTAAACCGTGTTTGATAGATGACCAACACATTTCTAGAATCTCTGATTTAACTTAGGCTTGACAGTACCCTTTAGGGTACCTTTTTATTTAATAAAAATTCAGTTAAATTAATTTACGGTGATTTGCATAACTAAGAATTACAGTAACAATAGAGCGGATTTTACTTTGGTGAGCTACAGAGTTTCTGGTTTTAGGGAACAGGGAAGAGAAAAGAGGGAATAGAAAAGAGGGAATAGGGCAAAAAATCTGTGTACTCATTAGGCTGAAAAACCCTATAATGAGGAAACCACTTACGAAAATATTGTGGATAAAATAACAGAATGACTATTCCTAAAAACTTATAGCCATTATCATAGCTGTGAGGTACACAAGTTCTGGATTTTAGGGAATAGGGAAGAGAGAAGAGGGAATAGGGATGCGCTGCATCAAGAGGTGCGACCCGTGGTGAATTTAATTCTTAATACGGAAAGCGTACCTAACAGGGAATCAATGTCAAAGAAGACTGTATTATATAACTGCGATAAACGCTATAGACGAGTTTATGTTTATCGCCCTAGTGTTAAGGTTGTTGAGGAATTAGACAACTCTGCTACTTTTAGTGGTGAGTCAGTTTTAGCTGGTTTTGTGCTGTTCGCGTAGCGTGGCCATTCGCGTAGCGTGGCCCAAAGGCCAAGGCCAAGGTTGTTTGTTAACCCTAGATTTGTTCTATTGGAATTTGTCGTTTGGTGGGCAGTGTCTAGTAACTTGATTGGCTTACTAATTTGATCTGTCTCAACCACTGCCCACCCTACGGGAATTACGTCAAATCTCTCATATTCTATAAGAATAATTGACACGGTTGAAACCGTTTCTTACTTGACCAAAACTACTAAGTTCATGGACAAAAAAAGTGTGATAACCTTGAGGGGTAACATCTGAAATCAATCTCGGTTTTCCTAGATTGCCAGCTAGTGACCTAAATTTGTTCAGTATGATCATATCATCAGCAATGGCTTCTGATGATAAGTGAGTTTTGGCATCTTTAAGTAAGTTAACATGATGGTCAATACGTTTATTAGCAGTATCGAAATCTTTTTGGTAAAGGTCATCAAGGGCATAAAAAGCCACTTCACTCGTCCATAGTGCCAGTGCATGCTCCACGACTAAATTCGTTGGCAAATCCCCTGAAAAAGATAAGTCAAATTCAGGTTTTTGATTCTGGCGAGCAAATGTATCCACATATTGGACTGTTGCTTGTCCGATCGAGGTTTCGGTTTTTTCTTCGGGTATAGCTAACTCAAAAACTATCCAGTAGGTTTCCCCAACAGCTAAATCTGGCACAAAAATACGGATACCTTTCTCTTCTGTGATTAGATCCGGCTGTGGTGTAACCTCAAACTCTTCTTCTGCTTGCTGTCCAACTCTTTTTGCTTCGTCTAACACAGCAGCTCTACTAGCCGGATCGGTGATTAAATCGTGACCATACAAATAAGGAATATCAATATCTCGGTCGATATCTACTTTAATTTGGATATTAATCGCTGCTAAATGCTCTCGTCTACTTAACTCGTCATCGAGACTTATTTTAATATCATCGATATCGGTTACAAACGTAGATTTGCCACCGGTTAACCCAGCTAAAGCCTCAAGTTCTTTGATATTCGCATCTGAACCGAAAGCAAATGTCGATAAGCGAATATCACCACGAGTTTTTCGATCTATATTTTGTCGAATTTTAATCCATTCTGTTTCTCCTGATGTGGGATTGCCATCTGAAAATAAATAGATATGATTCAACGTGTTACTATTGCCATAGCGGCTTATTTCATCTATACCATAGGATATCGCTACATTAATATCTGTTCCGCCCGTTGCGGTCATATTACTGAGAATTTTGCTAAATTTAGCAATGTCAAGTTTTCCGATAGGTGTTGCTTTCAATAGAGTGTTGGGTCGATTGTCAAATTCTATAATCCCAATTACATCATCCTCCCTCATGCTTTTAAATAGCTCTTGAATGGAAGTCTTAACAGCATCTAATTTCTCTCCCTGCATAGAGTAACTGGTATCAATTACAAAAATATAGTTAACAGCAGGTGATTGAATTTTTTTGTGTCCTGTTGGAGCAACATCTGATGCTTTTAAGGCAATTTCAAGATAATGGGTAGCTCTTTTATCACGTTTTTGACTCAGGGTAATTGGCGTAATGCCATAGCTGACAGCCATAGACTGACCAGCTTGAGGGGAAGGTACTCCCTCACTATTTGAGGCGACAAAATCATCGAAGCGAATAGTTGTTTGGTCAACTAATACTCCTTTTTCGATTAAATCTTTGATGCCAACAGTTAGTCTTGTTCCAAATTGATTATTTCTCCTGATGAATAAGCCATCGTGAGGTAAGAGCTTGATATGATTGGTATTTAGAGGTAAAAGATTAGGGGTAAAGCGAGATGAACTATTAAGTAATTTTCTTCCTAGTGATAAATATGAAGTCTTTAAATTAGATGATTTATGACTTAATACAGGATTAATTTCATTAATAATACCAGCACTATTTTGGTCTATATTTTGATTTTTATTTAAACAAGTACTTCTAGGTATTCTAATGCTTTTATTGATGGAAAATTTACTAGTTTTATCATCATATGAGTGTAATTTAAAAACAGATATTTCTTGTTCCAAACTCTCTAAAGCTTGAAAATCATCTGTTATAGTATTTTCTCCTATTTTTATGTCAAGTGATGATTTGATATCTTTGAAATTATTGAACAAACAATATTCTAATTCAGATCCATATAAAACAGAAACCCATATTTTATATATCTTATATACTGTTGATTCACTGATTTTAAAGATACGACTAAGAAGATCAAGATCAAACTTTTGATTAAAGTGGAGCAACGTTAATAAAATTTGCTCTTCTATAGAAAGTTCTGGTTCATTTTTCATCCATTTAATTAGTCGTTTAATTATTTTAATAATATCTAGTCGGACTTGATAATCTAATAAGTCCTTAATTTTGTTAATAATATAATCTAGGTCTTCATAGGTGATGCCTAACCAAAGCTCCGTTTGTTCCGATTTTTTTTCAAGGTACTCCAAAAACTTTTCTTCGTAATGGTTCTGAAGATAGTCCTGAACAACAGCATTAGTCATTATTTATTCTCCTGAAAAACTCAACTAACAATTTGTAATTGTTAACAAAAAATCAAGAAACTTATTATTTCTAGATAGGAGGATAACAGTTCCTATCCAATTCAGAATACGTATTAACTATCTTTGTGAATACTTTCTCTTTCTTTAGACAATCCAACCACTGATCTAGTGCCTCCGATATCCCATAACTTTGCTCAGCTATTTCCTTAGCTTCCCCTCTGTGATTCCCACCCATGACTAACAGTAGTTTAATTTTCAACACATTACTCCTTACATGACGGGGATTACCTGTCAATGCCTTGTTGACAAATTCAAGAGCCACTGGGTTATTCCCCTGGGCTAGAGCAACTTCAGCTTTCCAGTACCAAGGTTCTGGGGATTTAGGGTCAAGGCTATTAGCTTCGTAAAACTTTTTTTCAGCTCTCTTAAACTCTTCATTTTTTAATAACTCACATCCCTGAGCAAGTTTTGCCTTGACTTTAACTATCTCGCTGTTTTTTTTTCCGGCAGATCGGGTTTGTTTCGTTGTTGGCGCAACAATGTCACGGCTACCGGTTCTGTGCCCTCCTGCCCTCTGGGCAGCGTAAATGTAACATCTTTATCAATCTCCCATCCCCCGTGCTGTTTTTTCTCTGCTTTACGGGGATAGATGCGGAGGGAGGCGGTGTTACCTTCAATCTTCAATTCGCATAGTGAGTAACCATGGAACCTTTCCTGGTTTTGGTCTCCCCACCCTTCCATACCGAACAGGGAGCAGCCTTGCAGTCTGCGTCTAGCATTAGCACCACCTTGAGCCAAGCTTCTGAGGTTGGCCTCGTGCATGTGTCCAAACAGATGTAAAGCGAATCGTTCTGGTGGACTATGAATCTCCCCAATTAGCTGGGCTTGGGCTTCGTCAGTTAGCCAATCCTGGGGGTGGTGGGTAAGTAGCAAACAGGCATGGTGGTCTTTTGCCCAAGACGGTCCATTTTTATGACATGCCCCATTGAACTGGCGCAGATCTAGAGCCAGCTTACCCTGTCGGTTACCGCCCATCAGTTGCAGAAAGGCGCTATTTAGTCCTAAAATCCCGAGTCTGAACCCATCCTTCTCAATTGTTGCTGAAAAATCTCCTGGCAGTATGCCCTTTGAGATGTCGGGCTTAGGTACGGTGGT
The DNA here is from genome assembly GCF_010692395.1 of Moorena sp. SIO3H5. GTDB lineage: Bacteria > Cyanobacteriota > Cyanobacteriia > Cyanobacteriales > Coleofasciculaceae > Moorena. The sequence continues at coordinate 20,459 of NZ_JAAHHS010000041.1, read as the reverse complement.
ATTGTCCCACCATTCAACATAATTCTCGAAAGCTTTGATTACAAGCTGTCGCTGAGGAGATTCGATGTCATCCCAAAAGTCTCCTTGAATATCAGAATCGTCCCACAGATCCTTCAGAGATTTCAATGTGGGGTGTTTCTGATTCTTGGGTCGAACCAGATCGTGGTTACCAGGTACAGCCAGAAACTTTGGCTCAAATCCCATCTGGCCAAACTTGTCCCAGAAATTATCTAACAGTGTGTCTACCTGATCGAATTCCGATTTACTGCCGCGCTGGGTAATATCCCCAGTAAACATTACCAAATCCAAAGGGCCGACCTGTTGACAAAGGTACTCTAAATCATTGAAGAAAGTTTCCTCAACATTTGGCCAGATATTCTCTAAGCCCTTCATACCCAAATGGAGGTCAGTCAGATGTAACCACCTAAAGATCACCTCCCTGTGATCTGAGGTTTGGTTGAATTCCGTTGAATAACTCACCGATTATCTTTAAGTTAACTATATAGTATTAACTTGTAGATGCATGAAACCCAATCTGGACTTATTCTAACACAGGACAATATAGGAAATAGGGAATCGGGAGTCGGGAGTCGGGAGTCGGAAACAGGATAAAAATTATTACAATTTATTACTTTACTGATTTAATGTTTCCGTAATTATCGATAAAATTAATCCCAAAAAATGCGATTATCTGAAATATATCTATGCGATTTACCTATGGTCACGCTACGCGATGAAGCGAAGCTTCCGCTAAGAGCGATCGCTTCCCAACATTCCCTCTTTTTAATGCTCCCTAAAAAAACGCGATTGACCAAAGGTCACGCTAAAAGCGATCGCATTCCTTAATTCGTACAATTTATGTCAATTACCACTCCCAAAAAATTCTAAAACCCCTTGACAAACTAAACTGTAATCGTTATGATTATAGTTATAAACCGTAAAACGTTTTTTTTACTATGTCTGACAACTTCCGCCCTAACCCAGAAAACAATCCTGAGGAGATTACTCCTAGTAATACTCCTCAGGAACGGTCTCCAAAAAAATACCCCATTAAGCACATTTTGAAAGGCTCCCGCCGGGCAATAACCAACACCATCCATACCCTTTATGCGCGGGGTTACGCCCAAATTGACGAGTGGAGCCCCCTTCAGCCGACTGATATTCCTGGCGAATTCATCACGGTAATGACAAAGTATTTAATGCTGGGTTAAGGGCTTAAATTTCAGGGGGCTTTGCCCCCTGGCCAAAGCATCAGGTCTGATGTTAGCGGTCAGTGGTCAGCGGTCAGCGGTCAGCCTTTGGACTTTGGCTTATAGCTAATAGCTGTTCGCGTAGCGCTTAAACTGTTCATGTAGCGCTTAAACTGATAGCTGATAGCTGATAGCTGATAGCTGATAGCTGATAGCTGATAGCTTACGGTCTGATCGGATTATGTTTGATTAGGTTTACAAAGTTGAGACATAAGTAAAAATTGCTAGCCGTGGAAGGTATTTCTGCGGCTACTTTTTTTTGGTTAGCAGGTTGAAGGTTATTAGGTTGAAGGTTATTAGGTTGAAGGTTAGTAAGTTGAAGGTTGAAGGTTGAAGGTTATGATGCTGAAAGTTATTAGGTTGAAAGTTATTAGGTTGTTTGCCTTTAGCTTTCGGTGTAGGGTAGCTTGTTCGCGTAGCGTGGCCTTTTGGCCAAGGTTAAAGGTTATGATCCGGAAATTACTCTTAATAAAATTCTCCCCATCTCCCCATCTCCCCATCTCCCCAAACTCCCTACTCCCTACTCCCTACTCCCTGTTCCCTGTTCCCTACTCCCTTAAAAACCAATTCAAGTAATCACAATATCCAATTCCGACACCCCAAAGCGCTGGGCTTTAACACACCGTTCAATATAAAGTTCAACTACCCGGTCTTGGTTATTACTCTCTAAAAGTTCCTCAAAAATCCGTTGCGCCTGAGCAAAGTTTTTTTCTACATAATAGGCAACTGCTTCCTCAAACCGAGGAGTTGTGTCGGACTTGAAAGCAATCAAATCCTCAGGATTAGCATCATACACTTCAAAGATTTCCACTGGTTGACTTTTACCCTTAACCTTGACTCGTCCTAGACACCGATAATGATAATTGTCTCGATTATCCAGATCAGTCAAGGTTGGTTTACTAATCAAAATCTCTGTTCCATAAATCTTGGTTAAACTTTCCAAACGGGAGGCCAAATTGACAGTATCAGCAATCACAGTTGTATCCATCCGTTGAGATTCCCCCACTGTGCCTAAAATTAAACTCCCTTTGTGCAAACCAATACCAATCGCAATCGCTTCATAACCACTATTGTGCCGATGGGAGTTATAAAGATAAACTTGCTTTTGCATCTCAATGGCTGCGTTTAGGGCATGATTAGCTTTTTCGGGAAACAAGGCCATCACCGCATCACCAATATATTTATCAATGAAGCCGTTATAATTACGAATCACTGGACTTACTCGACTTAAATAGCCGTTGATAAAATTAAAATTTTCTTCCGGTGACATCATCTCTGATAAAGTAGTAAAAGAACGAATATCCGAAAAAAGTACTGTCATCTCTTTTTGGACATTGTCCCCTAATTGGACATCAAGAATACTTTCCCTTTCTAAAAATTGTAGAAACTCCCGAGGCACAAAGCGTCCATAAGCTACATTAATTTTGGCTAACTGAAGATGAGTCTTAATTCGTGCTAGCAATTCATTCTTGGAGATGGGCTTAGTTAAATAATCATTCGCTCCTGCTGCAAATCCTGCTACCAAATCTGAGATCTGATTTTTAGCGGTTAATAATACTACAGGGAGTTCATTGGGTAGAAATTGCTCACGGATTTTTTTGCAGAACTCATAGCCGGTCATTTTCGGCATCATAATATCCAGCAAAATCAAGTCTGGTCTGCATCCTTGGCAAATTTTTGTAAATGCATCTAGGCCATTAACTGCTTGAGTAATATTATAGTTATGCAGAGAAAGATGGTTGACCAAAACCTGAAGATTTACTGGTTCATCATCTACAATCAAGATGTTAAAGGCTTCGACAGTTGGTGATGATAAGTTCTGATCAGAGATTAGGTGATTAGACATCAGCTGATTAGACATCAGCTGATCAGACATCAGGTGATCAGATATCAGGTGATGTGAGTCATTTGCCATCGCCAAATAATTCTGAACCTGGGAAACTTTCTCTCGCTGTTTCCTCTCTACTTTACCTGTTGATATCGGTAGGGTAAAACTAAACTGTGACCCAAGGTTTGGGGTAGACTCCACATCAATATCTCCGCCGTGGAGCTGCACCAGTTTTTTAGTAACCGCTAAACCTAACCCCACTCCTCCATATTTCCGATTAATGGAACCATCTCCTTGTTCAAAGGCTTCAAAAATTCGGTCTAACTTATCAGGTGGGATACCAATACCTGTATCAGAAACGGTAATTTTAACATAAGACTTTACCACCTCTGCTGATACTTTAATGGTACCACGTTCAGTAAATTTAATGGCATTACCCACTAAATTATAGAGAATCTGTTGGAGTCGGTTTTCATCAGCATCGACTGGGGGACTATATGATGAAACTTGATTAATCAATTGTATATTTTTATTACCAACAAGGGGACGGGATAGCAATAAAACAACTTCTGTTATTTCTCGCATCCCCACTGGCTTGATTCTCAGGTTAATTTGTTTATGCTTGAGAGCAGAAAAATCCAGTAAATCGTTAACAAGCTGAGTTAACCGTTTACCACTAGAGACAATCAGAGAAAGATTCGATGCTGTTGGCTGGGATAACTCACCTGTTGCTCCATCAATCAGGGATTCAGCAATGCCAATAATGCCATTCAGAGGGGTTTTAAGTTCATGAGATGTATTGGCTAAGAATTCATTTTTGAGCTGATCCATTTCCTGAAGAGCAGCATTCTTAGTTTCTAGCTTCTGGTTATACTCCCGTAGTAGTCGCCTGGTTTCAGCAAATCGTCGTTCTAAAATTAATCCTAAGGATAGGATAAACATCAACATTCCCCAAGGATAGAATCGCTGATACCAATTTTCCGGTTCAAAGCGATAAACTAAAATATCATGCATTCCTGTTATAGCCAGGATAGATAATCCGAAACTAAATAGTTTGGCATAATAGTTTTTTTTATTAATAGCTATAGGAATAGCATGAAGCAATAAAATTATTGTACTACCCAGAAGCAAGTAGTGATCAATAGATATCTCATACAACCAGGAACTGTGGTAGATAACAATTAATCCTAAAGAAATGACCGAATAAATTAGGTGAATTTGCCATAACCGCTGGATTATGGAAAAATAGCCTGAGCCAAATATTTGTTCAAAACCAATAAGGCTCAGAATAGGAAGAAAACAAAATGCCGTATATCGACTAAACTCCCAATTCAGGGAATCCTTAAATAATAAGGGAACAATGCTTGATTGGCTAAGGTTGTAAATGCCACCAGCTATGGCTAATAATGCAAAGGATAGAATCAATCGTTTATCTTGAGACCGGAATAAACAGGTTAAACTAAACCACAGCCCAATTAAAATAAAAATACATCCTAAAACGGTGCTGATTTCGTCTTTGAACAAACACCGAATTACGTTAAATTTAGAACCAATAACTATCCGGTCGAAAAATCCGATGTAAATAGACTGCTCAGTCCCGACGTAAACATTAATGAACAATAATTTGCCGGAAAAATTTGAATCAATAGGAACAATTGGCCATTGATACCCTTCACCATTAGTTGGAGGCAATGAGTGAGGAGATAATCGGGTATAAATCAGTTCTTCATCTAAATAAGCTTCTAGTATATTGGGAACTGCTCCGAGATAAAGAGTGGGAGATTGCCATTTACCCTCTGGTAATCTAACCCTTAACCAAACATTGTTTTGCTGTTGATCTGCCTGTGACTTCCATAGTCTTTCTGGAAATGTAAATGGTTGCCAGCAAAGGTTGCCCTTGGCACTCTCGACCTTAGTACAAACCTTGGCATCATGGAGGTTATTGATAGAAACATCACCCCAGAGATACTGCCATCCTTGGGTAATCTCCAATGGCGGCAAGATTTTAGATGCCTGAGATTGTGCTTGACTAGGTGGGATGGTTAATAGGCTAATCAGTACTGATATCAAAAAAGCGCCCAAACACAAGGGGATTTGGGCACGTTTCCAACTAAACATATGTTTCACTGGTATCTGCTGGAGGAGCTATGGGTCACACCCCCCTCTACTAGTTTAAGTTGGATCATTTGAGCTTGAGAGACTGTTTGTTAAACTTTACTTAGCAGTCTGTGATTCTTCAATGTTCAAATACATCTCGATAGTGCAACAAATCCAGAGATACCATAGTCGGTAACGCTTCAAAGCACTGTTGAGCTAGTTCCCAACGGTCTTCCCGTTCCAGCATATTGATCAGTTTTTGCCGCACATTTAACAAGTAGCGCACATCATTAGCAGCGTATTCTAACTGCTGATCAGAGAGGTTAGCAACATTACCCCAGTCAGAACTCTGAGCACTTTTATCCAAATCTATCCGTTCTAGCTCTTTGACCAATTCTTTGAGACCATGGCTACTCGTATAGGTGCGGGCTAACTTACTAGCAATCTTGGTGCAGAATACTGGATTAACTTCAATACCGAGATTTTGCCTGAGCATAGCGACATCAAACCTAGCAAAGTGAAACACTTTGAGCACATTAGTCGCTTCTAACAACTGTTTTAATCGGGGTGCTTCGGTTTGTCCTTTGTCAATGCGGACAAAGGTGACTCGTCCTTGGGGATCACACAGCTGTACAAGACATAAGCGATCGCGTTGGTAAATCAGTCCCATGGTTTCGGTATCCACCGCGAGGGAATCTGCCCTTAGATACTCTTGGCATATAGATTCGGGTAAATCGCGATCGCAAACTTGAAAATCCTTCAATTCTTCGATTACAGTTGTGTTGCTCATTGGTTCAAAGGTTATAGGTTGTAGTTTCTAGAAGCTTGTTGGATGGGATAGTGTTTGATGCGATAGTTTTGATGGGATAATCTTTGATGGGATAGTATTGTTAGGGATAACTCCCAGGATTTGGTTTATTCGATGCTCCTATGGGGTACCCTTTCTGTTCCCATGATCAGAATTTCTGCGGCATAGTTTTCCGTGAAGATGAGAGTAACCACTGAGATTAACCACTACCGGTAGTGTTAGATAGTAGTGTTAGATAGTAGTGTTAGTTAGTAATGTTAGTTATCGCTGTAAAGCGATGTTATAGCACCATAACTAGCAACTAAATCACAGTGGTTACTAGAGTTAAGAACCCTTGATAAAAACTTGGGTTAATTCCACAGTAAATATCAGCAGTAAATATCAGCATTCCCAAACTAATTTTGACCAATGGTGTTGGCATGAGCAGGCTGGCAAAAAGCTACGCTCTAATGTCTGGGAATTTTTAATTTCTGGGAATTACTGTATCGTAGTTTACAATTTACCCTTGACACTTAACATGTCCTACTTCTTTTTTTATTTTCTTAATCTTTCGAGGTCTGATCTGAGATAAATTTAGCAACGGTTTGCACATCCTTATCACCCCGACCGGAACAGTTAATCACGATTTGGGGATTACCACTGAGTTGGGGACACAGAGTTTCGAGATATGCGATCGCATGAGATGTTTCCAGTGCCGGTATAATTCCCTCCAGCTCAGACAACCGTTGAAACGCAGCCACCGCTTCTTTGTCTGTAACACTATAATACTCTGCCCGACTGCTATCCTTCAAATAGCTATGCTCAGGACCGACACCAGGATAATCCAAGCCAGCACTAATCGAGTGAGCTTCGATCACCTGACCATCTTGGTCTTGGAGTAAATAACTCATTGCCCCGTGCAACACTCCTGGTCGTCCAAGAGTGAGGGTAGCCGCATGTTTAGCAGAATTTACACCAGCGCCTGCTGCTTCCACGCCAATCAACCGCACAGTGGGTTCATTAACAAACTCATGGAACAGACCCATGGCATTGGAGCCACCCCCAACACAAGCTAACAATATATCCGGCAAACCGCCCCATTTTTCCAAGCATTGAGCCCTAGTTTCCTGGCCAATCACAGCATGGAAATCCCGCACCATTTTTGGGTAAGGATGAGGACCTGCCACTGACCCAAGGATATAGTGAGTGGTTTCCACATTTGTCACCCAATCTCGAATCGCTTCCGAGGTAGCATCCTTGAGAGTACCGGTTCCAGCGGATACCGGTTGCACCGTTGCTCCCAGTAGACGCATCCGAAACACATTCAGGGATTGCCGTTCCATGTCCTGAACGCCCATATAAATGACGCATTCGAGACCAAACCGAGCACATACTGTTGCGGTAGCCACACCATGCTGACCCGCTCCCGTTTCAGCAATGATGCGCCGCTTACCCATGCGCTGGGCTAACAATGCCTGAGCCAGAGCATTATTTATTTTGTGAGCACCGGTGTGATTTAAATCTTCCCGTTTTAGATAAATCCGTGGTCCACTACCATCAGATTTGGTATAGTAGTTACTCAGACGTTCAGCAAAATACAGAGGACTAGGACGTCCCACATAGTCTCGTAGCAGTTGTTGTAGTTCCTGTTGGAAATCCGGGTCATTACGGTATTGCTCAAAAGACTGCTCTAGTTCACTCAGAGCAGGCATCAGGGTTTCTGGAACATATTTACCACCAAATTTCCCAAAACGTCCCAAAGCGTCCGGTTGTTGGGTGTGGTGATCCCTATGGTCACCGATACTAAGGGGTAGGGGGGTTTTAGTCACAGCGGTGTCAAGCAATTATAGAACGAACATCTCGACTATTTATTATAAAACCCAAAATCCTCTACCACCAGTCCTATAGCATTTTGTATCAACATTAACAATTATTTTTGAGCTAATGTAGAAAAGTAATGACCATAATTACAACTACGGTGTCTAAGCAGCCTACCATGAATGAACCAACTGATCAACAAATAAACAATCACTCCAATTCCATAGAGCCAGATGTTCAGCCAAAGGTCAGTGTCGAAGAATTCAGTATTAGTGGTAATGACCTGATTGACAAAGTTAAAGACCTAATTAATCAGGGGAATATTCGCCGAATTATGATCAAAAATGAGCAGGATCGGATTTTGTTGGAGATTCCGCTAACTTTTGGAGTATTAGGAGGAGTGACTGCTATTTTCTTGGCTCCTTGGTTACTCGCCCTCGGAGCGATCGGAGCATTGGCGGCTCGATTGAAAGTAGTGGTAGAACGAAAGGAATAGTGGTCTAGATATCGACGATATCTACCCAACGCCTAAATAGGTATGGGGGATATTACACAAAGATTGCGCGCGATCGCTAAAAATATCTTAAGATATACTTAAGATATACCTTGAGCGGTCAACTTTGAGTGATCAGCTTTTAGATATCAGTTTTTAGTTATCAGCAGTCAGCCAAAAGTTTAGAAGTCACTCTGGACAAGTAAACTAATTATGCCAGTGTGACTTATATAATAATGGGTTTCTTGCTCAGTCGCTGGGCGGTTGCGAGTGGCACCGATGTAATGAACTGGTGACTTGATCAAAGCCACCTGAGCAAAACTGCCTAATCCTAGCTTCAAGCCGACTGTGAAAACTATCAGTTAAGTAATGATTCAATAGTCTCCGGGACTGGATGAGTGATTGGTATCACTTGGTTTGACCAGGGGCTGGTAAAGGACAGCAATTGACATCATTCAAGCAAACTTTGCCCCACTTTAAGGCCCAACGAACCAAACCAACCCGGTTATCAGTGGAGGTTTTGGTCAGAATGTTACTGATATGATTATCAACAGTGCGCTTACTGATTGCCAGCTCCTGAGCAATCTCGAGATTGGTTAAACCAGCCGCTACATGTTCGATGATTTGCACTTCCCGCTGAGAGAGAGTTGCGGTAGTCTGGGATTTACCACTAGCCATAAGTAATTTTTCTCTAGTAGATATACCTATCTTATCTAATTTTACCGCCAACGGTGAACCGCTTCACGATATCTGCTATGGGTGAATGAATAGATTATCAGTAAACCGGACAAAGAGGAATTGCGGAAAGGGGAGTGGGAGGAGTGTGGGAAGTGTGGGAAGTGTGGGAAGTGTGGGGAGTCAGATGAGCAACTGGCGTGGAAACTTCTGAAATAAACATCAATGGAGAGCCACTAATGGAAGGTCTTAGTGATTTTATCAACGAGAGAATGGAAGAGTGGAAAGTCCCAGGGCTGGCTGTCGCTATTGTTCACGATAGCGATATCATCTTTTGTGAAGGCTTTGGTTTTAGGGATGTAGAAAAAGGCTTAAAAGTAACCTCTAAAACCCTCTTTGCCATTGGGTCTTGCACTAAAGCGTTTACCACAATGGCTATGGGCATCTTGGCTGAGCGAGGAAAATTAAATTGGGATAAACCGGTTAGACATTATCTGCCCACGTTTAAATTATACGATTCCTATGCTAGTGAACACATGACTCTCCGTGACCTAGTCACTCATCGTTCTGGCTTACCCGGTCATTTTTCCATGTGGTATAACAGTCCTTTCACTCGTAAAGAAATAGTTGAGCGCTTACAGTATCTCGAACCTAATCATGAATTGCGGAGTGTCTATCAGTATCAAAATTTGATGTACATGACGGCTGGCTACTTAGTCGGTCAAATTGCCGAGAGCAGCTGGGAAGAATTTGTTCAGCAGGAAATTTTTAATCCCTTGTCGATGGTAGACAGCAATTTTTCCGTTGTCAAATCCCAGGAGACTGACGATTTTTCCCTTCCTTATCGAGAGAAAGATGACGTAGTTAAAGCCATCCCATTTCGCAATATCGACACGATTGGTCCTGCTGGCTCTATTAATTCCAATGTTACTGATATGGCGAAGTGGCTTCTACTCCATCAAAACCAGGGAAACTATGAGGATAAGCAGATTATCAACCCTGATCTTCTTACTGAGATGTATACGCCACAAATCGTGATGCCGTCATCCCTTGGGTATCCGGAAATCTGGCATTCCTCTTATGGATTAGGATGGAACCTCACTGCCTACCGAGGTCATAATCACGTTCAGCATGGGGGTGGTATTGACGGATTTTTTGCCCTGACAACGTTGATGCCTCAAGATAAAATTGGTGTGGTAGTTCTCACCAATCTCCAAGGAACCGAATTGCGAAGTATTATAACTTATCACATTTGCGATCGCTTGCTCGGTCTCGACGAAGTTCCTTGGAATGAAAGGATTAAGAGTAAGCTTGAGGAAGCTAAACAAGCGGCTGAACAAGGCAAACAGAACACCAAACCACAGCCTAAAACTGGCACTCAACCCTCACATCCCCTAGAAGATTACACAGGAGATTTTGAGCATCCCGGATACGGAATAGTTTCCATTGCGCTCAAAGATCAGCAGTTAACGGCAACTTATAATTCCATCGTTGCGGAACTAAAGCACTACCACTATGATAGTTTTGAATTACTATCAGAGGGTTCTGATAATTTTCAACTATTATCATTCTTTAATGACCCCAAAGGAACTATTCAGAGACTGTCCATACCTCTAGAACCGAAGGTGAGGGATATTGTATTTGAACGAATCCCTGACCAAAGCATTTTAACCACTAGTTTTATGGATAAATTTGTGGGTGACTATGACATTTCTGGTCAATCTATGACTATCTTGATAAAAGATAATAAACTATTTATGTCATTAGCTAGTCAGCAAGAGATAGAGTTAGTTCGTTACCAAGGAACCGAATTTTATTTTAAGGATTTACCAGGATATAGTATTAACTTCACTATGGATAATGGTGGGGTGGTGACTCAAGCAGTGATTACTCAACCCAAGGGCGTATTCACGGCTAAGAAAAAAGTGTCTACTTAAGCTATAAAAAAGGGAGTAGGGAGTAGGGAGTAGGGAGTAGGGAGAAGAAAATTGACGTAAGCTATCAGCTATCAGCTATCAGCTATCAGCCTATGCGCACGCTACTTGAGCTGCTAATGCGCTACGCGCACGCGTGCGCGTTCAGCTTTTGAATAAGCGATGCAGCAAGGGAACAGGGGGTTTCCCCCATGAGCGACTGGATCAAGACAACAAGTCAGCATTCCAATAATGCTGAGTTACCTCCCAGCATCGTTCGCACAGCGTGGCCAAACGCGCCCCGCGTGGCCTTTTGGCCAAGGCCAAAGCCTGTGCCACAAAGCTGACTGCTGAATGCTGATAGCTGAATGCTGATAGCTGAATGCTTACCTTTTGCAAGAAGTCTCATGACTAATTTCTTGAATTCAAACCTTCCATCTACTCAACCCCTACCCCAGGTAATTGCTAATCACATTGCTACAGCACCCAAGCAGCAAATTACCTTTGCCCAGTACATGGACTTAGCACTATACCATCCACAGCTAGGTTACTACGCCAGTGGTGCAGTTAACATTGGTTCATCAGGAGACTTTTTCACCTCACCCCACCTAGGAAAAGACTTCGGGGAATTACTTGCTGAACAGTTTGCCCAAATGTGGGATATCCTCGAACAACCATTACCCTTTACCTTGATGGAAATGGGAGCAGGACAGGGACTCCTAGCCGCAGATGTTCTAGTTTACTTGCACCAGCACTACCCAGATTGCTATGGTGCCGTAAATTACATCATTGTGGAAAAAGCAACAGCAATGATTGCTCAACAGAAGCAGCTGTTGTTGAAACTAAAACTACCATTACTCGACAATCACCAGCCCTCGTTACCTGTGCGGTGGTGTTCTTGGGAAGAAATAGAAGACAATTCCCTGACTGGTTGCTGTTTTTCTAACGAATTGGTTGATGCGTTACCGGTACACCAAGTTGTGCTGAAAGCAGGAGATCTCAAAGAAATCTATATTGGAACAGTTGAGCAGGATGGCGATGAAATTAAGTTTGTAGAAGTTTTAGATACCCCTTCTACACCGCAACTGAGAGAGTATTTTGATTTGGTAGGTATTAATTTGTTTTCTGGTTCCTATCCAGAGGGTTATCGCTCTGAGGTGAATCTCGCCGCACTGGATTGGATGAAAACAGTTGCGAAACGGTTAAACCAGGGATTTGTCCTAACCATTGATTATGGCTATCCAGCCCAAAAGTATTATTTGCCAGCCCGTGATCAGGGAACATTACAGTGTTATTATCGCCACCGGCACCATAATAACCCCTATAGTTATATCGGCGAACAAGACATTACTGCTCATGTGGATTTTACTGCCTTAGAGCGACAAGGAGAGTTATGTGGTTTAGGTAAGGTAGGTTTCACCAAGCAAGGGTTGTTTCTAATGGCATTGGGATTAGGCGATCGCATAGCTGCCCTTTCTGATCCCACAGAAGGGGGAAATGCGAACGCAACAGCACAGGATGTGATCAACATTATGCAGCGTCGCCAACGGTTACACCAGTTGATCGATCCAACGGGATTAGGTGGCTTTGGGGTTTTAATTCAAAGTAAGGGATTAACCCCATCAGCAGAAAGGATGGCGCTTAAGGGCTTAACCGTACCACCGATCAGCTAATAGGGCTGGGCGCGGGGAAATAGGAAAGTGAAGGGAGTGTGGGAAAATGGGGAGATAGGGACATGGGGAGATTTTTATTAAGCGATGCAGCGCGGTCTTGGGGAGGCAGCGCCGCCAAAGGGGGTTCCCCCCATGAGCGACTGCCGTTGGTTTCCCCCATGAGCGACTGCATCAAGACAGGGTAATTATCGGTTCTTATAGTAATCAGGTAAACAAGATTTTTTCCCGATTCCCGATTCCCGATTCCCAATTCCCGATTCCCAGGGCGTGCGCTTTCCGTAGGCGAATTAAATTCGCCACGGGTCGCACCGCTCCCTAAAATCCCAAATCCTATATATCACAAAAAATTCACACTTATTTTAGATAGTGTATTTGTTGAATCTTGGCTAGAGGCGATTCATGCACCAATCGCCTCGTTCCTTTTATTTAGGTTTTCAGTAAACTAATCCCACCGAGTAATCAGATTAGAAAATTTTTTCTGGATGAATAAACTGGTAACCTGCATCAATTATTTTTTTATTTGACACTCGGGCATTGTAAGGTCGGGCTTTAGTAACGGATGAATCCCAGGATACAGAGGGTAAGTTGTGCTGTTTAAATACTTTTTCAAGCAATTCTTGATAAGTCAGTATTTGGTCATCTACTAGGTTATAAATCCCTTGTAGTTGGTGAGAACGGACAAATTCTATCGCACCAACTATGTCATCTAGATGAATCCAATTGGTGACTTCTTGACCCGAACCCTCACGAGTAGTACCTGCAAATCGACCAAATATTTTGACTAGTTCCCGCTTCGGACCATAAATTCCTCCCAGACGCAGGATACAAACCTTCAGATTAGGATTGGATGCTGATAGTAATACCTGCTCAGTTTCCGCCAGAATTTCATAATTGGGACTAGGGGGAGCAATCGGTGATGTTTCGTCTACCCAGCCTCCCTGTCGATCACCATAGACAGCATAGCTTCCGGTGTAAATTAGCTGTCGTACCGTAGGAGCGGTTTTGAGCACAGAAACTAAGGTTTCGGCTGTGTCTAAGTAGGTTTCTTGATAGACCTTGGCACTGGCAGCACCCACAGACAGAAGAATAATCTCCTGGTTTTTCACTACCGATTCTAGACCAATAGGGTCATTTCCTTTAACCACAACCACTCGGTCAGCGATTGTTTCTAGTTCTCGAAGGCGCTCAGGGGTAGTAGTGGTTACTGTAGTTGATAACCCTAACTCTTGATGCCAAAGGTGAGCAACTGCACTACCAACGTATCCACACCCAATGATTGCTACATTCATGCTTAGTATGTTTGAAAATTAGATTATTATAAAAAATCTTACCTTCGCGCAAGCTTTACCCCTTGGGTCTTTCCTTGAAAACTCCGTCTTTTTACAACGGGGATTAAACGTGAGCGTGTAGGGCGGTTTTAAGCGCCGTGGATAGTTTTCTTGACATCTGAATCTAATTGCGTTAAAATAATCCTGGATTAAAAGGAAGTTTTAATAAGAGTAGGAACGAAAAAGTTAGCAAGTAACAAAAGTTAAAAAAACAATAAGTTAATAAACTAATAAAGTAATAAACCAATCAGTTAAACCAACAAGTTAAACCAATAATTTAAAAATAAGTTAAAAAAACAATAAGTTATTGGCCAAATCCTTCGTTCGTACAGTAAAGTAAAAAGTATCGTCAGAGATAGGGTACTGCATAATCCTTGCCTAACAATTTGGTAACCTAAATCGGCTTAGAAGCAAAAAACTAATTAGCTATCAACAGCCGTTTTGAGAAACAAGTTACAGCAGGTAATGCGGAAAACTTGGTCAATAAGACCTAAAACCCTTAGGGAGGTTTGCCCTCTAGCGTGGTTGGTATAAACCTGTCAGGTTATGGCAAGTCGATGAACCGAGAATCCCCCGTGGGAGCAATCCCTCCCACGGGGGAATGTCAAGATAGAAAAGTTTAGCTATCAGCAAGCCCCAGGTCTATATGGCTCGCTACACCCGTTCGATTAAAATAACTATTTCCCTTGATCGTCTTCTGCCTTTACTGATTGAGGTTCTAAAATCCTGTGATTTTGAAATTCTCTATGAGAGTGATGACTATATAATGGCAAGAGAGAGTCCGGGTAATATATCCTTTACCAAGCTGGTGACAGTGGACGTATTAATTGACAAATCCAAAGCCACTGCTCAACAAGTGCCCATCAATTTTGTCGTCAAAAATGAAGAGTTACCTCTACAGGTTAATAACCATTGTCGGCAAATATTTGAGCTACTTCAGGAGGCAGTTAATAACAATCCCGATTGGCAAGTTGCGGAGGAGCTAGCTACTTAACAACCTAGCTAGTTAACAATAGTTTTAAAAACATTTTCTCCATTGTAGGTCGCTACCAGCTGCATTTTTAAAGGACCAGCTGTGTAGGCAGTTTCTTGGGCAATAGCCTTGACATTAAGGGGTTGGCCATACTTCTCCAGCTGCTCAATAAAGTTGATGAGGGTGGTCAGCCGACCATCTCCAACTTGAATATCACCCAAAATCCCAGCGCGACGGGCACGGAACTCAGAGGCTGCCAATAACTGATCGAGGCGCTTGCGGATTTGCTCATTGGTCATAGTTGAGGGATTAGTGGAAATGGTAGCAAGGACATCACCCCCCTTAAAGACAACCTGATTGAGGGCTGCATCTGCAAATACTTGTATTGATTTTTCCCCCTCAACGTAGTTACCCGCTGAGAGAATTCGCACCACGTAGTCTCTACCATCTTGAATTTGCTCGATTAACTGATCCACTTGTGCTTGAGTAATTTGCACCAGTGGCTCTTTGAAATTACTACTACTAGCACGGGTAATGTCTACGGCTGTCTTATTAGCTTGGCTCAACAGTTGATCAACAGCTTGATTTACGGCTGTTGGATCGACAATTCGTACTACTCCAGAAGTGAGTACCTGACCACGAATTAAAGCAACATTTCCCTGACGCAGTACTTGATAATTCTGATAGTACTGTTCTAGAATTTCTAGTTCCCGTTTTAGAAAAGCCAGTTGTTTTTCTTGTGATTCAAGTTGTTTATTACGTTCAGCAAGTTGACGCTCTTTTTGTTTAAGTTCTTGTTCGAGTTGTTTAAGTTCTTGTTCTAGTTGTTTTAGGAAAGTTTCACGCTGAGCAATGACTTGATCTCGTTCAGCAATTTTGCGGTCAAATTGTTTTATAGCTTGGTCTTTCTCAACCAGCTCCTGATCCCGCTGTTGGATCGTTTGGTCTTGTTTGAGGATAGCTTGGTCTCGCTCCTGGATAGCTTGGTCTAACTCCAGCATTTCCTGATCCCGTTTTTTCACCAATTCTTTTAATTGAGTGATTTGGCTCTGGAGTTGGGTAATTTGTTCATTGAGTTGATTCCGCTGTTGGATTAGCAGCTGACGTTCTCCTAGGAGTGACTTAATTTCAGTACGCAGCACTCCAACCTGAGCAGAGACATCTTTCAGTTGATTTTGAGCCTGTTGGAAATTTCGATTGGTTTCATCTAAACGCTTCTGAACCTCTATTTGCTCTGCTTTGGCCTCCTCTAACTTCTGCGCTACTCGATTTTTCTCATCCTCTAATTGGCTGACCTCCCGGCGAGCACTTCTAAGTTTTTTGAGGATATTATCAAGTTCAAAAATCCCATCCCGTAGAGACTCGCTGGTGGCAAACAAAATCCCCAAGGTCGAGGCAGAAATTAAGCCACCGGTGATAATTGTTACTACCGTGGCAGTGGTACGGGGACGTAGATTAAATAAACTCAGCCGTGCTTTTCCTACTCGTGTACCCATGCGATCGCCTAAGGTAGCGAGTAACCCCCCCAACACCAAAATTGAGGCTATCAGGATATAAGCGCTGGTCATCTAAAGCCTCACGGGAGAGTGGAAACTACTATTATTTATGTGGTCATTTATCTGGTGAAGGAAACGCGAGGAGGCGATTTTAACTGTTGTCAAAGTACTACAATAATAGTTATACAAAAAAAACCTTAAGGTTGGCTGGGACTCCCAGTAGTGGGAGCTTCCACTGAAAAGACAATCAATGGAAATTATTGATTGGCTACAGGCACCTAGTCTAATTTTAGCCCCTGCAAGCAAAGGCTTTAAGGCTAGTGAATCAAACCAGATACTTACAAACCACATACTTAAAGGTAACCTGAACCCCCACCACCGTGAGAGAGTAGCGGTAATTGGCACTGCCTGATGGACTGCAAGCCTATTGGTGTTACGGCAGGTGAAGTTGATGTGATTGTTTCGAGCAATGGCTAACATTTGTTAGTTAACTCCTCCGAAGAATCTGCGCCTATGGAAGAGCGCAGAGTTTCAATACTCCATTGTTGTCGATCCAGATACAGCCTATCTCATAGCCGTAGAGAATTATGTTTGTTTATGGTAAACGCTCCAAAAGATTTATCCACTTCCAGGACCAGCAGTAGGGAGTGGGGAGTAACCCATACACTAACAAATCATCCCTAGTTTGTACAAAGCGCGCTCCAAACAATAGACCTGGTAGTTTTTAGTTATCAAACTAACCTTGAAATCCCTAAAATGTTTATTGAATTTGTAGCAAAGATTTTTGTTTAAAATTTTTGTTTAAAGAATTATTTCCTTGGGCTGTAACGCTTATATGCTACACTCTAATAGTCTTTGCATTAATGAATTATACCACGCCTCACACCCTACCCGAGATAACCACACGATACCGGATACAGACCGATGATTACTCCAGATAAATGCCATACAGACGGGTAGGTGTCCCATCTGGGCATCTAGATTCCATTTGATTTTACTATAGGCTATCCACTCTCCCCTCACTCTCCAACCGATGCGTTCACCTAGCCTAACGCAGTCTCCTCCGGCCTCTTTATAAATGGACTGCTGAACACTAAGCCCAAAGTGTCCTTGGCTGTATCTTACCCAAAGCTGGTCAATGGTCAGCAGGTCAGCACAAGGAAATGTTTTGAGCGACTCTATATCTAGCCATTTTTCAGCTTCTCGACCTGCTGCTTCCAAGAGTACCCTGGCTGTCTCTAGGTCGGCTTCTTTCCACTTGCCTGCTGCTAGTACGTCTCGCAGTTTAGTGTAGTCTACTCCTTTTTCAGAATGCAGTTTGAGTTCAGGTTCATAGTGATTTCGTGTCATAGGTTTGCGCCATGATGATGGGAGTTGATCAGCAAAGATATAGTAAAGATCTAGTTTTGGCTTGTCTGTCAGGTGTGGGGTACACCCATCAACCATAGCATTGCCCCAGGAGTCAACCACCAGACACTGACCCCTAGTGGTAATTCAAAATTCAAACTTCAAACTTCAAAATAAAGAAAATCAGTTCGCGCAGCGTGGCCTACGGCCTTAATTTTGAATTAATTAATTCTGGGTACAAGCCCCCACTGAATTTTCGCAACTTGGTCTTCAATCAGTGGCGGGTACAAGCCCCCACTGATTGTCATTTTGAATTAATAATTTTTAATTTTGAATTGGAGCGTTCGCACCTCAAGTAGCCGCGACCTAGGAGCATCCCGTAGCGTGGCCTACGGCCAATCGCATCTTTACAGATGTTCCTTGTCGTGCTTCAATGTATAGCCTGTGGTTATGGAGTTTAACAGAAAACCCGCCAGAAGCGTGATTTGCGCGGTCTTGGGGAGCCAGTGCGGTCTTGGGGGTTTCCCCCATGAGCAACTGGCGTTCCCCCAGCGACTGCATCAAGACAAAGGCTTAGGGGTAACACCCCTCATTCAATTTCACTACCAGTATCCGAAAATTACTGGTAGTCTAATAAGCGTGAACATTAGACCTGCTCCCGTTTAGTTGCTCCATTTGTGTTGACGGTTGACACAAAATAATCAACTATAAAGTGTCAACATAAAGTGTCAACAAAACCAAGTTTCACCGAATCGTGCAGGTAAAATGTGGCTCAAACGGGTTTTTAATGCAAATTCTTACGTTGGAGCAAACCTATAAATTATGGCACCTGTATTGCCCCTACAGACGGTCGTGTTTCAAACTCTCTTCCTGCTGGTGGTAATTGCGGTGGAAGGGATAGTCTTACAACGAGGGCTAAAACTCAACCGCAAAACCAGCATGCAGCAAGCAGCATCGATTAATCTACTTTCCACCATTGTAGGTTGGTGGTGTTTTTTTGCCCTTCACGACCAACTTCCTCAGGGATTTCAAGACCAGATAATAAGTTATATCTTTTTCGATCACTTTTCAGAGGATAAGCCAAACAATTTTTATGCTCTTATCGCTATCAGTGTGATCGCAATTTTCTTTATTTCCTTTATTATTAAGCTGGCAGGGCTGAGGTTACTCAAAATCTTTTTAGAACTAGCTGAAGATCAAGCAACTGCTTCCAAATCGGCTTCTGATGAGGAAAAGTCATTATCCTTTAGGCGCTCTGGTCAGAGAGGATCGGGTGGGGAAAATCGAGCTATGGTTGTCCTCATTGCTAATTCCTGTAGCTATAGCGCTATCTTACTACTTTTGTTTCTGCGTTTCCTTTCTGTCAACCCCATTACTGGATAACTAGCGTCGTGAAATTTTTCACATCCTTCTTCGAATTTGTCATTGGCTTAGCGGTGGTAGACTGGGTGGTAAATTTACTGAAACCTCCCAAGGCATTTTCCTGGCAGGCTATGATGTGGCTCACTGTGTTTTCTTATGTAATGGCAGGGTTAGCCACTGGATTTGTACAACGCCTGATAGCAAGCTGTGGTGGTATTTTATTTATTTTATTTGTTTACTGGGTAACGGCAGCGGCGGCTAAGCTAAGAATTGCCAAGAAGAAAAAAAAGGCCAAGACAGGCTTGCCCCTAGGTCCCTGGATTACTGGCGCTTTAACTAGTATTTATCTATTCGGCATCAATTTAAACCTTGGAGAATACCAGCTCGGAATTGAGGGGATAAGTACCTATTTATTGGGCATCGACTCAGGGGAATTATCATCCTTGGCGTTCATTAGTTGGCCATTGATATCAGCCGTAATTGCAAGTTTACCCTATATTTTAGCAGTAGAATTTAAGGTAAAAAAACCCTCTCCAGCAGAACGTCAATATCTAGTTATCTTATTCGGTAGCCAGCTCCTGATTAGCTGCTGGATACAGTTTTATTTCGTGATTCAAAACTGGCTAGTGCAATATCCTAGCTTACTGAGTGATAATTTTATCCATAGTTCCTTTGTATGGAAATTGCCCTCTGCCCAAGTCACTATGGTATCTAGAGGTGTATCGATATTAGAGGGGATGGAAGTTCAATTGAAAGAAGAGTTGAATGAAAAATCTTGGTCAGAGGTTGAGAAATCCCTGCTTAAAGTAAATCACCAAAAGTTGCTGAAGGGGATTGAATATCAAGCCAAACAAAGCTCACCGGTTGCTGAAGACCCTCTATGGAAAGTGACCTATAAATTTTCATCCAGGGAGTCTGGGTATGACTATAACTTAGACTTGCAGGCTAATTGGAACGGCCCCCGTTCAAATCCTGACACGAAACCTGACTATTATTCCTTCACCAAGTCTTGTCGAATTAAGCAGGTGGATGGGCTATCCGGGTTAGGTTCTCAACCAATTGGTAATGTGGCATGCCAACCCTCTAAGGCAGGGGAAATGGAGGTGTTTGCTGACCAAGGAAAACGGTAAAAAATAAAATTAAAAAGACTTGCTTGCATCCAGTAAACTAGAAAATAGCAAGTAGTAAATAGCCAATAAAAAACAGCAAATACTAAATAAAAGATAGCAAATACTAAATAAAAAATAGCAATTATCACATACCAAATCACCAATGACCAATGAGGAACAATAAATTCCCATTCGTGCTATGAGGAACAATAAATTCCCATTCGTGCTATCAGGAAACTGGGAACGTGTAGCAGCACGAGGATACTATCAGCCCTCCAAATCGGAAGAGAACACGGGTCTGAACTCCAGT
>NZ_JAAHHS010000409.1 GCF_010692395.1 Moorena sp. SIO3H5 | reverse complement strand
TTTCATTAGTTTGTTTTTTGTAGTTTTGTTTTTATTATTTTTTCATAAGTCAGAACTTTAAATCCTTGTGAGTTTATATTAATTATTGTAATGATTATATTTTAATTTGTCAAGGGTTTTTATAAGTTTTTAGTAAGCATTCAGCCGTCAGCCGTCAGTGGTCAGCCTATGGGCTACGCGAACAGTGGTCAGTGGTCAGCTTATTGTATTCAAAAGCTATTCGTAAAGTAGCGTGCCCATAGCCTATAAGCTAATAGCTGATAGCTGATAGCTGATAGCTGATAGCTGATAGCTGAATACTTACAGTTTTTCTTTGAAGGGTTTAGAGATAGGTAAAAAAAATGATTGGAGCAGGTAAACTATGTAAAAATAATTGAAATTATAGCGTTTATAGGACTCATGAGGTACACAGAATTGTTTTACTATTAGTTCCTGTTCCCTGTTCCCTATTCCCTGTTCCCTGTTCCCTGCTCCCTATTCCCTGTTCCCTATTCCCTATTCCCTATTCCCTGTTCCCTATTCCTTATTGCCTATTCTCTGTTCAACACTTCTGATGCTATAGTTATGCTAAATCAGTAAGACTATGACAGAGTTTAGCCAGGGTAATAAAACTAAAAAACTAACTATCGCCGCCTCTTCAAAAGGTATTGAAACAGCGAAAAATGCTTTGGAAAAGCTAGGCTTTGAGTTAAAAAATAACTTTCCCAAGTCACAAGGGATAAGTCACTACACAGTTACCAAATTTTTTAAATCAGAGCCCATTCAGCTTGATTTATTTAAACGGATATGCGAGGGATTGACCCTAGACTGGAAAGAAATTGCGGGAATAGCAGAAGAACAAGCATCAGAACAACTAAACAAAACTGATTGTAGTAGCTCAGAGCTGGTGCAGAGTGTGGAGCACAGTCAAGCCCTGACGCACCAAGAGACTGTAATCGAGAGACAAAGTGAAAAAATTAAAGCTATTCTTGTCTTAGAAGGAGATATAAATTCAGTTCAACCTTCAAAACTGATTGAATCTATTTTACAACAATCTTCAGGATACACGATCAACATTATTGATATTAAACCAAGCCGCTTAATCCTAGAAGGGTATCAAGAAGCTATCGAACGGCTTGAAGCTCGGATAAAATCAGAAGACCTAAAACAATTAAGTGGTTTTCCTGTTAAAGATATTCAAATTTTGAACGAAAGTTCAGATGATGAAGACAATAGCAAGCTTGATCATAAATGGCGTCTAGTGGCAGAGATTGCCAGGGGTGGAGCTGTGGGTCGAGACTTAAGGGGTGCGAACCTCAGTGATACGGACCTCAGTATACGAAGCTCAGTGGTGCTAATCTGATTCGTGCCGACCTGAGTGGTACCGACCTCAGTAATGCGGACTTGAGTGGTGCGGACCTCAGTGATGCGGACTTGAGTGGTGCGGACCTCAGTGGTGCGGACCTAATTCGTGCTAACTTGATTCGCCCCAACCTAAGTGATGCCAACCTCTGTGGTGTCAACTTGATTCGTGCCAACCTGATTGGAGCCAACCTGATTGGAGCCAACCTGATTTGTGTCAACCTAATTGGAGCCAACCTAATTGGAGCCAACCTAATTGGAGCCAACCTCAGTGGTGCCAACTTCAGTAATGCCAACCTCAGTGGTGCTAATCTCAGTAATTTTAACCTGAGTGGTGTCAACCTCAGTGGTGCGGACCTCAGTGGAGCCAACCTAATTCGTGTCAACCTGAAAAATGCTAACCTCAGTGGTGCAGACCTGGGAGGTACCAACCTCAGGGGTGCCGAGCTGTTTAGTGCCAACCTCCGGGGTGCTAACCTCCGGGGTGCTAACCTCAGTGATGCCGACCTCAGTGGAGCCAACCTGAGTCGTGCCTACCTAAGTCGTTACAGTCTTTTTGGTGCCAAGCTCAGTGGAGCCAACCTGAGTCGTGCCTGCCTCAGTGGAGCCAACCTCACTGGTGCAAACCTTAGTGATGCCAACCTCACTGGTGCTGACCTGTTTGCTGCTAACCTTAGTGATGCTGACGTGAAAAATGCCCGATTCGCATATATTGTAGGAATTGATGAATCCATTAAGCTTGAGCTAATTCAAAGAGGAGCAATTTTTTAAAATTTTCCAGGTGAACCCTCTGAAATTAGTTCTTGAAACATTACCAGTTATGTGTCTTAAAAAAGAGCGATCGCATAATCTACATAACTGGTAATTCGTCTGATAATTTATCTGTCTTAAAAAAGAGCGATCGCATAGGGTTACAACCAGTTAACCTTAAACTGATTATCATACTGACCGTTACTGCGAAATTTGGCTTCTCACCCAACTCCGAAAAGCTTTCACCAATTCTAAATAGTCCATGGTTTCAGCTTGTTTTAAAAATTGGGCAATTTCGGAAAGTGGTAAATTCGGAAAGTATAGACTTTGATTTCCAACAACGTAGTCTTGATTTTCGAGTTGCTTAATGGTGAAAGATTTACCATCATAAATCCAGACTTCAGGTACACCTAGATTTGAATAGATATCAAAGCGGTCATCTGAACGTCTGGTAATATCAATTTCAACAACTAAATCTGGTCCTGGGTCTTCTGGGCCAAGCCTTTTTTTACCTTTAACACCATCTATGTTGTTAATGTAGAAACATTCATCAGGTTCGGCTCCACTAATTTCTGGACGTTTAAAGGTAGTTGACCCTAAGCGATGCAGCGCGGTCTTGGGGGTTTCCCCCATGAGCGACTGCATCAAGACAAGGATAAATCCTAATTTTTAATTCTTCAGCTAGGGTTTCAACAAAGCGACCCATTACTTTTTTATAAAGTTCATGTTCAGGGGAAGGAGCCATAATTTCTAGGTTGCCACGATTGTAGGTAAGCCGTAAGCGGCGATGATTTTCCAATTCATTAAGTAATGTTTCATAGGTTTGCCAACTGATACCAGAGAGTTGGATTCGTTCTGCTGGTGGGCTTAGGGGAGTGATGGTCATGGGGATAGTGCTTGTTAATTTTAATTATTTTAGCAGTACAATTTAAGTAGAAGGAGATTATTTATGAATCAAACAATGACACTACTCAGGAGTAACGAGCATGAAAAATTACAACAAAGATGTAGTCAACTCTTATGAAATTCTGAAACGAGAGGAAAGGTATGCTGACAACCGTAATACAGAAGAAGTCTTTTTAGCAGACCTGACTGGAATAGAAGACCCTGACCGGATTTTTGAGGGTGTAGTTGACCGTGACACTGGGATGGGACGCACCTTGGAGAAGTTGAAAACTAGCAAACTATCCGGTGGCAATGTGACCGGTGGCGATATTTATGACAATTGGTATCAGGCTGAAGTAGTGGGTGAAGAAGCAGTTGGAGGACAAACGCCCACTCCTGATCAAAATGTAACTGAAGACTTGCTGGAGTCCATGGGGATTTCTTCAGTTGATGGTGAAGCTGTGCAAACTCGGGACAAGTTAGAGGTTCGTGACCACCTCCGCTGGGAGCTGAACCCTGAATCTTCTGAAGATTACTCGCAACACTTGAAATAAGGTCTTCTTGGCAACGGATGGCTTAACGGATGTCAGGGATAGGGAGAGGGATTGATGGTTTTTTGGTAATCGATTAGTTTGGGAATTGATTAGTTTGGGACTATCGGTAATTAAGCAATAAAAAACCTCTAAAAGAGGGGATATTTGCTGGCAACTTTACTTTTCCCCTCTAGTTAAATCCCGATGAATCAGACAAATACCACAAATCAAACAAGGAAACAATGATTATTTATAAAAAAAATATGTAATTTTATGACGGATTAGGTGGTATTTATATACTACGAATGAAGTATATAATTGGGTTGATAAATTGGACAAATTCACGTAAAGTCTTGAAAGTAATCTCAATCATAGAATAGTGAAAAAAAATTTACTGAGAAGCTTTCAATCTTTTTTGATGACAGTTCTGTTGATGCTACTATCGGCAGCATCACTGACTAGTTACCCCGATATAGCCCTAGCCCAAACAGAGCCTAACGTCTCCAGCCCTGGTTCTGAGGTTGAAATCCTACATCCAACTGCTTTTATTAACTTAAATAAAGGCTTCTTCAAACCTAATTATGGAGCTGTAGTTAACATTTTCAATGGAAATGGACTGACTGGTAGCGGCACGGAACTGGATAAAATCCACGTAGCTGGAGGAAATCCAGCTGACTTTCTCTCAGCTAGTCTAAAAAATGGTGCAACGGCAGCTGATGTAAACTTTGACTTTGACTTTGGCAGCCCAGTCGTATTGAATACACTAGCCCTCTGGAATTACAATGCTTTCAATACAACGGCAACTAATCGGGGTATCAAAGATTTTATCTTAGTTCTTTCTAACAACGCAGATTTTTGTGATCCAGTTTTTAAATCTTCAACCCTAACTCTGCCTAAAGGACCTGCAACCAAGATTCCCGCTACTATCTTCTCTTTTCCTAATGTGAAAGCTCAGTTTGCCAGAATCGATGTTCTCTCCAACTATGGACCGGCAAGTCTGATTGGCTTATCTGAGGTTCGTTTTGCCAAGATAGTTAGTAACACAACACCTGTCTCGTCTGTTGCTGCAGAACCTGAATTTCCCGATTGCGTGAATTCAGATTGCAATTGTTCAGATTTCAGTACTCAAGCTGAAGCCCAACAGGTGCTTGATGGCTTTCCCGGCGACCCCTACCGGCTAGACCGTGATAAAGATGGTATCGCTTGTGAGTCACTGCCGTAAACGTAAGCATTCAGCAGTCAGTGGTCAGCCGTCAGCTTTGTGGAACAGGCTTCCAGCCTGTGACTTCACTCAGATTAAACGAATGCTTACCTGTTGTCTTGATCCCAAGCGCGAGTGGGGTAAACCCTCGTGAGGCCACTGCATCGCTTATTCAAAAGCTGTTCGGTGTAGCTTGCCCATAGCTCATAAGCTGATAGCCTATGCGCTACGCGCACGCGTGCGCGTAGCGCATAGGCTGATAGCTGAATACTTACCCGTAAACAAAGTTATTTTATTTTGGGTTTTGGGGAGTTTCACCGTTACATAATCACAGTGACTTAATGTGATCCGGAGGCACCCCACCAACAAGCCCTAACCTACTACACCAGCACTACCCCGAAGAGTTAAGTTTTGGGGGGTTTGGGGGGCTATAAGTCCGCGCGCGAAATCTTTGATTTGGCGTTGGGATACATGGACAACCCAAGCCAATTGAACCCCTCGATGGGGTGATAATTGGCAATCGGATAAATAGTCTAACAAGACGGCAATATTTGTTAGACTATTTCTATGGAAAGCATGACTTACACATATCGCATTCATCCAGATATCGACCAAGAAGCAAAGATGCTTGATTGGCTCGAACAATGTCGGCGTGTTTATAATTACGCACTGCGACAACGAAAAGACTGGATCAATAGCCGTAAGTGTAGAGTTGACGCTTGTAGTCTCAGGCAGGAATATATTATCTCTGCTGAAGAACCATATCCTGACTACTACAAACAACAGAACGCACTGACAGTCGCCAAGAAAAGCATTCGTGAATTTCAGGCTGTACATTCTCAAGTCCTTCAAGATGCTCTCAAGAGACTTGATAGAGCATTTAAGATCAGACAACAGAGACAGTTTGGGTTTCCACGCTTCAAGAAGGTTGGACGTTATCGTTCGTTTGTATTCCCTCAGTTCAAATCGAATCCGATTATTGGGTGGCAAATCAAACTACCTAAGATTGGTAAGATGCCGATTGTTCTGCATCGAGCTATTCCAAAAGGATTTGTTATCAAGCAGGTTCGAGTCCTGATGAAAGCTTCGGGGTGGTATGCTCAACTGATTTTGCACTCTGACATATCTATCCCCGATCCGATGCCTCATGGTGACCCCTTGGGTATTGATTGGGGGATTTCCAGTTTTGTCGCTACCAGCCAAGGTGAATTGATTGATAATCCTCGGTTCTACATTCAGTCTCAAAGCAAGCTTAAATGGCTGCAACGCAGATTGAGTAAGAAACAAAAAGGAAGTAAATCTTATCAAGCTTTGACACACAAAATATCTTTGCTGCACGAAAAGATTGGTAATCAGCGAAAAGATTTTCAATACAAAGTTAGCCATCATCTTTGCCGTCAGGCAGGAATGATCTTTGCTGAAGATTTGAACATTTTGGGATTGAGCAAAGGTATGCTTGCCAAGCACGTCTTGGATAGTGCGCCTGGTCAATTCTTGAATATCTTGGATTGGGTTTGTCGCAAGACTGGGACTTACTATCAAAAAGTTGATGCTAAAGGCAGTAGTCAACTTTGTCCTGAATGTGGGGCTGATGTGCCTAAAGACTTGAGTGTCAGAATACATAGTTGTCCAAAATGTCATATCGTCATGCCTCGCGATGTGGCTAGTGGGAAAATCATCGTAAATAGAGGTATGGCAGCCGTTGAAGGTCTAGCGGTCAAGCTGGGTGTGGAGGAAGAATCGTAGGATTCCCAATGAAGCACCAAGTTCTCGATGCAAGTTGAGAAGCACACGCTATATTAAGTAGCTATAGCGAAGTAATTAGCGTTGGGAGTATGTCACGGAAACTTAGCACAATCCTGCCAAATTAAAAATCTGAGCTTTAATCGATAA
>NZ_JAAHHS010000408.1 GCF_010692395.1 Moorena sp. SIO3H5 | reverse complement strand
TCTTGCTCAAACAACCTTCCTGGCCATCACAGGGGGTGCTACCAAAACTCTTGATTTCTGGGTTAATTAACACCAGCGGTGGGTTGTCTTGGTTATTAGGTTCACAGTCAACCACAATCAT
Organism: Moorena sp. SIO3H5; assembly: GCF_010692395.1. Classification (GTDB taxonomy): domain Bacteria; phylum Cyanobacteriota; class Cyanobacteriia; order Cyanobacteriales; family Coleofasciculaceae; genus Moorena. The sequence continues at coordinate 6,498 of NZ_JAAHHS010000408.1, read as the reverse complement.
TTGCTTATTAATCCCGACCTGAGGGGCTGCCAAACCGATACCATCTGCACTGTACATGGTTTGCAGCATTTGCTCAGCTAATTTCCGGATGTTCTGGTCTACTTTAGCAACCCGCTTGGCAGGCTGACGCAGGACGCGATCGCCTAGATAATGAATTGTTAATGGTGGATTCTCTAATTTTTTCTTTTCAACGATAAGTTCAGCAGTCATGGGGTTATCGACTTGTGAGTCAGGGTATGGTTAGGGTTAGACACTCAGCTGGCTATTGGATTAGAACACTCAACAGACAGATTTTTCAACAGAGTGCCTAAGACAGAGTGCCTAAGTTGGTCTACTATTATAGTCTTGGCTAGCTTCCTTAGTTTATCATGCCCCACGCCCCAACAGCCTTCGCGCTGCGGTGCGACAGGGCGCTGCCTGAACCTGCTCAAGGGAACGCACACTAAGAGAGGGGATGGGGAGCACGTTGCAATGATTTGATTAACTTTCCCTGGTCGCCCATAGGTGGGGATTATTTGAGATCCTACGTTTCAAGTTATTTCTTGGTATCCCACAATTGTTTTACAGCTTTTGATTTTCGTTGAAACTAGCAGCTTTATAGGTTAGAACCCAACAGTAACACCAAGTCAGGGATGGATGTTTAAATTTCTCAATCAACTGGACTATCTGCTGCGGGAAACTTTCTTAGGTCTACAACGTGGCGGCTGGATCAACTGGGCGGCGGTTAGCACGGTCACTGTCCTATTGTTTCTGTTTGGTATAAGCTGGCAAGCCTCCTGGCAGTTAGGTGGGCTACTCAATCAGTTGGGGAGTCAACTAGAAGTGGCTGTTTATCTCGAACCAGGGGCTGAGGCAGAAATGGTCTTACCAGCAGTTCAGAAACTGCCAAAGGTGATGGCGGTTCAAACCATTTCCAAAGAAAAAGCTTGGGCATCCTTGGTTGAGGAACTAGGAATTTCCGACATTGCTGCTGCTACGGAACAGTTGGAAGGGAATCCCCTAGTGGATGAACTGAAGGTAAAGGTAAGCAAACCAAAGGATGTGCTAATTCTTGCCCAGCAGTTGTCACAGTTGCCAGGAATAGATCAGGTGCAGTATATGGATCAGACTCTCAAACAAATGCGACAGCTTCATCATGGTTTAGGCTGGGTGAGTCTGATCATTACTACCATTCTCAGTCTGACAGCAGTGGCAGTTGTCACCACCACAATGCGCCTGATTGTGATCGCAAGACGCCAGGAAATTGAGATTATGCAGCTAGTTGGGGCAACCAGATCCTGGATTTATCTGCCGTTCATGTTGCAAGGAATTACTTTTGGTGTAGCTGGGGCAGCCTTAGCCTGGGTTTTGTTGATCGGTCTGCGGCAATTTTTGACTAATCTGCTAGGGACTGGACCTGATTTTATCGAATTTATCGCTACAGTGGTGCCACCTGACCCACTTAAAATTGTTGTGCTACCCTTACTGCTGTTGATTCTGGGGGGTTCAGTGGGTTTGCTCGGTAGTTGCTTAGCTGTTAGTCTCGAAACCATCGCTATCGGGAAATGATATCACCAAAATTTGCTCTAATTCTGGTATTTTGTCAGTGGTTAGTCTCATGGGAAGTGGTTAGACCAACAGAGGAATTATGGAATCGATGGTAGTAGATAGACTCATGACCCACGACTAACAACTAATGATACTAATGATTAAGAGCTAATCACTAAGGACTACTTATGCGATCGCAATGGGAATGTTTTTTGCAAAATCAAGGGAGTTGGCATGGTTCCTTTACCACATTCTCACCAAAAGGGCAACAGTTAAAAGATATTCCCTCTGTGCTCACCATAGAAGGACTCGACGATAACCAAAAAATTCGTTTGACTCTTCGCTATCTGCCACCTGAACAAGCTATATTCAACCGAGTTCTGGAATACACCCATGTAGATCGCTATCTTATGTTCTTTGACACTGGTGCGTTTTCCCAAGGCGCACTACAGTGGGGTCCTTATTCCGAATTTGGGGCAGAATTTGGCTTGATTGAAGGTAACCGTCGTCTGCGGATGGTGCAACTGTATAACAGGGAGAGTCAGCTGAAACAGTTGACCTTAATTCGAGAAAAGCGGTGCGACCCCGGCGAGGTTTCCAACTCCTACGGAGACGCTCCGCGAACGCCAAGGGAAAGCGCACCAAGAGAGCTGGCGGGTACGGATACACCAGAACGTCCACCATTAACCTTGGAACAGTTGCTCGGAGAGTGGCGTGGAGAGGCAGTAACCCTTTATTCTGATTTGCGTACGCCTAACATCTATCCTACTCACCTTAAACTCCAGCATTATGAAAGTAACCGCTTAGTACAACAACTGACATTTGGCACAGGAGAATCATTACATACCATCACCTCTAGCGCTAAGATTGATGGCTCAATTCTGTATTTTGAGGAGGGTGCTGTTTCTACTCAAGTTTTATTATTGCCCGATGGGGCATCATCTACTTGTCCAATAACAGTTAAGCCAGGTCATTCTTTCTTTCTAGAAGTAGGTTGGCTGTGGCAACCTAACCAACGTCAGCGACTGATTCGCTCTTTTAACGATAAAGGGCAATGGGTTAGTCTTACTTTGGTAAGAGAGCAGAAAGTATCTTCTGGGCATTATATAAAAGAATAAAAGATAAAGTATCAAGGATGAAGTAGGTGGGCTTTTTTACAACCCATTCAACCTGGCTCGATATTATATATACCGTTTTCAATATAATTGATAGTATAAGTATTTATAATGACTTCGAATAAAAAACATTTTGGTAATGAATTAGTTTCAACGAAGCCTGTCAGATAGGTTTGGCTAACCAGGTAGTTTCCTACATCAATAAAACACTGATACAAGTCGAGTTAATCACTTACCAAATAGTCCCTGAATTTTTTGTAATGGGTAATTGTTAGTTGCTAACTGTTAATTACCCATTACAAATTACCGATTACTTGAGGAATGATAATTAGTCAACTGGATTTGGGATGATATTTGTTTACTTTCAGGGACTTCGCAATAAAACTTATTATAAGTTAACTATAAGTATCAGCAGAGTAGACAAATATTTACCATAAGAACTACCCAGAATTTGTTATCCGGAATACACTTAAGTCAGATTGAAGTATAAATCTAGAGGCTTTAAAAAGCCTGAGTTGATAATAAATGAGGTAAGACCTATGGATAGCGAACTGAGCCAAGTTCTATTACTAGTGTTGATTTTTTCTACTTCCTGTATGATTTTGTCTCCGGTGTTATGGTGGATTCTGCCAGACAGAAGCATCAATAACGCCTAACCAGACTTTGCCAAAACCAAGCCAGTAAGCAGGTTTAGATGACATCAGTCTCAATAAGCATGTATTATGAACCCACCCCTTCTTGGTGGGTTCACTAGAAAAAAAACTGGTCTGATACCTCACCCCTTGTGAGCAATTTGTGAGTCAATTTTTATACAAAATATTTTTTGGATATCCTGCCCTTCTGTCAAACTTTTTGTAAAATTTCTTTAAGACCTGCAACGAATCGTTCAATACCCTCTGCTACAGTTTCTTTTTGCAAAGCACCATAAGCAAGCCTTAGGTAACACCCGTCCTCAATACCAAAGGTGCTACCTGGTATTACAGCTACCCGATGTTCCCGAATCAGTCTCTCTACCAACTCAAAAGCATCCAACTGAGTATCCACTTTTAGGAAAACATAGAACGCTCCATCCGCAGGACCAATGGTACACAAACCCTCTAGACGTTTCAGGGAGTTCAATACCACCTGTCGTACAGAAGCGATCGCATTAATATGAGGTTGACAGTAATTTTTTCGAGTATTCAATGCCCCATTAGCTGCATACTGAGAAATGACTGGGGGACAAATTAGGATAGTATCCTGAACCTTTTGAATTGCTTCAAACAAGTGTTCTGGAACAATCATGTAGCCAATCCGCCAACTGGCAAAACCATAGGCTTTGGAGAGGCTGTAGAGAGAAATAGTGTGTTGACTACTTTCGGGAAAGGAACCTGGGGAAAAGTGTTTCACCCCGTTGTAAGTAAAATACTCATAAGCTTCATCACTAATGTGGTAAATTCCGTGATCGGCACAGAGTTGATTTACCTGACGCAATGCCTCTTCGGAATATACCGCCCCAGTAGGATTATTAGGTGATATGGTAACTACTGCCCGGGTTCTGTCGGTAAGAGCCTGTGCGATCGCGGACGGACGTAGCTGGTAATTCTCATCGGTTGGCACCAGGATTGGATGACAGCTAGCCATCTGAATCGCCATTTCGTGGTTGAAATAGTAAGGCGTTTGAAGAATAATCTCGTCCCCGGGAGTGGTAATTGCTAGAATCGCATTCATGAACGCCATGTTGCTTCCTGCGGTGACAACAATGCGGTTAGCAGAATTGATCTCAATGTCGTTATCAGTTTTCAGTTTTGCCTCAATTGCCTCTCGCAAGGCCGCAATTCCATATACAGGTTTGTATTTATGATTACCTGATAAGCTGTAGAATTCACGCAACATTGCCATTGCCTCTGGGGGGGGATCATAATAGACCACCCCCTGTCCTAAGGATATTGTCTCAGGATATTTACGGATCAGTTCCCCAACCATGGGAATGACTGGCAACTGCACCGCCTCCATGCGGGAGGTTAGGCTTTTCATGGTTTCTTCTTTTTTTTGAGTGAAGGTACCCGTGGTTCATACTAGCGAATCTCATACCAAATCGGCTTGGTCATTACCCCTTTATAAAAATCAACCAAATCTTTTTATGCCAGGAATCTAGGGCTATGCGGATCACGGAGGTATGGGAACAGGATTTGGTATCAGCAGGTGCGACCCGTGGCAAATTTAATAATTATATGCGGAAAGCGCACCTAAGTTAATCGAGATAAAAAAAACTAAATTTTTCTATTGCTTCAGTATTGTGTTACTATCCTTAGAGGTGTTGTTTACTTTTCCTTTAATAAAACTTATGTTAATTATAATTAAATATTTTTGTATTAATTTTTGTTTGTTTTTAATTCGGTATTGCTAAAAAAATATTAAAAAAATCTAAAAAAATAGCTAATCAATCCGATTAATTTTAATAATATAATAAGCTGTGGAAATTGATGGGATAAACTGGTAGTTATCCATAGATAGCCATGAATAGAACTACTGAGGGGGCGACATGTAAGCTGAAATCATTACTGGGTAATAGTTTGAGCCCATAAGTAACAGAAAGATACATGCTGTTTTGGGCTGAAATTGAACCTAGTTATAAGGGTTTAAGCTTCCAGAAAACGATGCAGTGGCCTCACGGGGAGGCAGTGCTGCCAAAGGGGGTAACCCCGATGAGCAACTGCCGTGGTTTCATCCACTCGCGCTTTGCATCAAGACAATGAATCCAGGGTCAATTTCGGTCTGTATCTTGCCTGAGTTATTGGCCTAAAAGCTTTATATAGTGGGCATTTCAGGGCTTATTATATAACCCCCTCAGCTAGAACTAATAGTTTTCTTAACCTTAACTGGGCACGAAACTTTGAGGAGAGTGCGATGAGCGATCCTAATAGAGAAATGGAGATGCGATCGGCACAACCATTAGCTGAACAGCCAGTCCAGGATCAAGTTGACCAGGCGAAGACAGAGGCCCGTAAGGAAGAAGTTATCGACATTTACGAAGATTTGCTCACCACGATCTGGGACCGGATTATGCCGACCTTAGGTAGAGTGACAGTAGTGTCGATTATGGAAAGATCTCTAGCTTTGACAGCGGAAAAATATCCCCTGATTGGCTACATAGAATCAAGTGCCGAGGGAGTTTCGTTTGAGGTGTTTCGCAAAAAGGTTTCACCAGAACAACGGTTGTTAATTCGTGAGGCGCTCAAAGAGTTAGTCACAACCCTAATCGATATTCTAGCCATCTTGACGGGCGACATTCTAGTCAGACAATTACTCAAGGAAATTGAAGGGAAAAAACTTATATGATCAGTCCTCGGACAAAGCCCTTAGGTAAACTGCCTACTAGTATTCCTGGTCTAGACTCGATTCTCTCTGGTGGTATTCCGGAATTGTCCATTAACATCATCAGTGGGCCACCCGGATCTGGTAAGACGATCTTTACCCAGCAAATACTATACACCAATGCTACTACAGAGCACAAAGCGCTTTATTTAGTCACCCTATCGGAACCTTCAGTCAAATTACTGCACTACCTACAAAAGTTTGATTTTTTTGACCCCAGTAAGGTAGGTACTGCGGTAATTTATCTTGATATCGGCGAGATTATCCGAGAGCAGGGTCTAAAAGAAGCGGTCGCTGCCATTATTAATTACGTAAAAGAGTACCGACCTGCGCTGATCGGCATTGATAGCTTCAAAGCCATTCATGATTTGGCAACGGATCCCGTAGAAGTACGTAAGTTTGGCTACGACCTCTCAGTGCGTCTGACCACTTGGGGAGTAACAGCTTTTTTAGTAGGGGAATACACTGACGAAGAAATTAAACATCAACCGATCTTTGA
>NZ_JAAHHS010000407.1 GCF_010692395.1 Moorena sp. SIO3H5 | reverse complement strand
CGAACTACGTTAGAGTAAGCTTCCACTAACACCAATCGCAAACGATTGGATAGACTAGGCCAATCAACACGATTTCCGAGTTCAACCTGCAAAATCCCTAGAAACCAGTTTTCGACAATGCTCAAAAACTTCAGGTCACTCGGTATCTGTAGTTCTGTTTTCATCCACTACAATATCTCCAGAGATACTAGGGTTTGGTCGTCTTCCTGAATCGGGTTGGTACGCTCTCGAATCCGAGCTAAGAAATTACTAAGGTCAAACGGAGCAGGTTCCTGAAGCAGAAGCTCCCAAAGACCGGATGACTCAAGCCTAGAAGTGGTGCTGGTTGACCCGTTGGATGAACGACCTGTCACTGGATTCAGGGTTGCTTCGGTAATTCCATCACTTGTTAGTAGCAGGATGCTACCTGAATTTAATCTTAAATGTCCTGATTCCGCCTGCCAAATTGGCAAAATTCCCAAGGGAATACCCCGAACCTCTAGGTAAGTCGGCTCTGGAGTTTTTGACTCTGAGTGTTCTTGGACTACTTGCTGATCAGACCAAACCATAGGATAGGTATGACCAGCATTAGCGTAAACCAACTGTTGTTTGTCAGGGGTATAACGAGCCAACACCAGGGTAATAAAACGGTTGGTATTATAAAGGTCATCTGACATGGTGTGGTTAAGATTTTGGATCACTGTTTTTGGGTCTGGGGATGTTTCTTGAGCAAGTTCCCGTCGTAACATCGACATGGCACTGGTCATAAATAAAGCAGCAGGTACGCCTTTACCGGATACATCTCCAACTGCTAGCCATATATCTCCTTGGGGATGAACATAGACTTCAAAAAAATCCCCACCAACCTGTCGCGCTGGGGTGCAGTGAGCTTGCACTCGCACCTGTTCCATATCTGGCCAACTCTGACGCAGCAAATTACTCTGAATCTGGCGAGCTACATCTAGTTCATCCCGCATCTGCTGAGCCTGTAACTGGGTGCGTTGCAGTAGTTTTGCCTGAGAAATCGCTAACGCTGCTTGTTTAGCAACGGCTTCTATCAGCTGGATATCTTCTGTATTCCAAGACCCCTCACTCTTTTGCTGGTATAGACACAACACCCCTAAGATCTGTTGTTGGTCCGGTAGGGGAACGATCAAATGCACCGAATTCTGACCATCCCTGGTTTCTTGCCACAACTTAGTTTCGGGTTTCTCTAATACCTGTTGTATCATCAAATCAGCATTAGGGATATGAGGTGTATTGCCATCCCCAGAAACCTTGTAGGTGAAACATTCTGGTGTGAGTTGGTTGAACTCTACCGGTCGCAGGATACAAGCGGTAGCATCAAAGGCTTGACCCATGGTGGTCACTACCTTTTGCAGTAGATTACTATAATCTAGGGATTCTCGAATTGCCGTTGTCACCATATTGAACAATTCTTCCCGTCGTAAAGCCCGAGAAAGTTCCCTGGTTCTTTTTTTTAGCACTTGGTAAGTTTCAGCAGCTTGTCGCACCACTGCTTTTAGTTCCTCACCCTGCCAAGGCTTTGTGATGTACTTATAGACCTGACCTGAGTTAATTGCTGCCACCAAATCTTCTATATCTGTGTAGGCAGTCAACAGGATGCGAATTGTATCTGGAAAACGCTCTACTGTCCTGCTTAAGAATTCTGTGCCATTCATTCCCCCTAGGCGCTGATCTGAGATAATAATCGCCATCTCTCCTTCAGTGTCCAAAATATCTAAAGCGGTTATGGCATCATTAGCTCTGAACACTTGAAATTTTCGGCGGAAGGTTCTGTAAAGTAGATCTAAGTTGTCAGACTCATCATCTACTACCATCAATTTCAGTTTGTCTTGATTTCCCTGACTCATCACTAATTTTGCGTGGGTTTGGGGAAAACCGAAAACCCCTGTGATTTTAGGCATGGGCAAGAGGCTTTCCCTTTTGAGTTTATCTTGGAGTTTCTGTATGTCCCTAGAGTCCACTGTTGGCGAAGTCGCCATTAAGCAAAACCTCGAACAGTTTCTCCTAGTGCTGTCGGTGTCTTTGAGTGTGGCAACCTTATCTCGGATCTTTTCCTGGTTCCGTAAAATTCCTTACACCCTATTACTAGTAATTGTTGGGTTAGCCTTGGCCTTTGTGGATGTCCGACTGGTTAACTTATCACCAGAACTGATTCTGGAAATTTTCCTACCCCCCCTACTCTTTGAAGCCGCTTGGAATATCCGCTGGCGCGACTTACGACGGGATTTGGTACCGGTGAGTCTATTTGCGATCGCTGGGGTAATTATTTCCGTAGTTGGCATTGCCTTTGCTATCAATCAGCTGACAGGACTACCCCTGAGCATTGCTTTATTGGTTGGAGCTAGTCTTTCTGCCACTGACCCAGTTTCAGTTATTGCCCTATTTCGGGAATTGGGTGCGGATAAACGGCTGAAAACGCTGATGGAGGGGGAAAGCCTATTTAATGATGGGGTAGCGGTGGTTGCTTTTAGTTTATTAGTCGGACTACCCCTAGGACTAGAAGAATTTTCCATTGCCACTAGTGTTGCCCGTTTCTTAGGGTTTGTCGGAATTGGAATTGGCATCGGTTGCATCATTGGTTTTGGAATTTCCTACGCCACCCAACGCTTTGATTTACCCCTGGTGGAGCAATCCCTGACCTTGGTTTCTGCTTATGGCACTTATTTAATTGTGGAGGAACTAGGGGGATCCGGTGTGATTGGGGTAGTCACCGTTGGGGTGATCTTGGGCAATTTTGGCTCCCGCATTGGTATGAACCCCCGTACCCGGTTGATTGTCTCTGAGTTTTGGGACTTTTTAGCCTTTTTCGTGAACTCGATTGTCTTTCTACTGATTGGTGACCAAATTAAAATAGCTAGTTTAGGGCAAAATATCAAATTAATTGCGGTTACTATCTTGGCTGTACTACTCACCAGAGCGATCGCAATTTATGGTTTGGGCGCACTCAGCAATATCTTGGCCAACTCTCAAATTGGTTGGCGGGAACAAACCGTCCTATGGTGGGGTGGTTTGCGAGGTTCAGTTTCCATTGCTCTGGCCTTAAGTGTGCCAGTTGTGTTAGAAGGACGACAAGATATTATCGAAACTGTGTTTGGCGTGGTACTGTTTACCCTGCTAGTCCAGGGGTTAACCACTCGATGGTTTCTCGAAAAGCTAAATTTAATTGGTGACCAACCCCTACGTCAGCAATATTCTGAAGTTCTTGCCCGTCGCATCGCCCTGAATCGGGTCAGAAATTATCTTGAGGAGGGCTTAAACACCACAGAAATCGATTCGGACCTGTGGCGCTATCAAACCAAACTTATCGATTCCCAACTAACAACGATAAACAATGAAATTAAGGAGTTACGGAGTAACCACCCTGAACTCGAAACTCTTGAGCTTGAGCAACTTCAAGAAACCATGTTAGATATTGAAGCCGATACCTACGCCGAATTTATTCGTTCTGGACGGCTCAATGAAAACCTTTCACCGATTATGCAGCAGGCACTTATTGAGGCAGATCATAAAACCATTGAGATTGAGAATGTGAGCTAATTGTGGAATGATTAAAGGTAATTTAGAACAGTCTGGGGCGAAAGGAATTTAGGAACGTTTAAGTAAAGATGATCGAGCATATTGTTTTGTTCAAGTGGAAAGAAGACGCTTCACCGGATGCGATCGCATTAGCTATGAATGGACTCCTGGCGATGAAAGACCAAATTCCTGGGATTGTAGAACTTTCCTGTGGAGAGAACTTTTCCGAGAGGTCTCAGGGATTTCAGCATGTGTTGAGAGTGCAACTTCTCGATTGCGACGCTCTGAGTACCTATGCGGATCACCCAGTCCACCAGGAAGTAATCGAGAAGTATATCAAACCGATCCGAGGAGACGTCATGGCAGTGGATTACGAAGTTAAGTAGCCTCCAAGATAGAGGATAGGAGCTGAGGGTTTGTGGGGTGTGGGGTTTGGGGTGTGGGGTTTGGGGTTTGGGGTAGCTGTACACATAAATCCAGAAGCGATGCAGCAAGGGAACAGGGGGAAATCCCCATGAGCAAGTGCATTAAGACAATGATTGCCTTAGTTCCAAAAAAAAGTTTTTCCTAAATCCTAAACCCTAAACCCTACACCCTACACCCCACACCCCACACCCCACATCCCACACCCCACACTGTTCATTAGTCCTTGGGTGGTATGTCTTCTGCCTGCTCAGCTTTTTTAATGGCTCGTTTAAGAATTAGTACTGCCATTTGGGACAAGGAGCGCTCTTCGGCATCTGCCAATCGTTGAAGCGCTTCTTTGTCTTTTTCTTCCATATAGAGAGTTACAGTTACTTTAGCCATATCATTAATAATAATTTTTACTCTGGGTTTTTACCCAAATAAACATAAATTAACACAAATAAAAAGAAACTATATGTTATTCCATAAATTGTAATAGAAAGCTTTCTGCACACCCAATCGATAGGTAGCTTTCTCCGTAAGCAAGAGCGCAAGTTAACTAGGGTCGGGTCTGGGGAGCTATCAGTCCCGTGCTGTAACGGTTGGGGTCAGCGTCGGTAGGATGTGACTAGGACCTTCAAAAAATATTGCTAAACATCATCCGATCACCAGCGTGATTGTGGAGTGTGGCGTTTAGGGTCTGGGGTGATGTTTAGCTTTGACTAGCTCCTTAGTCACTAGTCGTGTTATACTTAACCTGTTGCCTACTATTATAATTAGTGTTATACTGGTTGTTGTGTTAGGTGTTATACTAAAAAAGATTGCTGGTGTAGCTCAGTTGGTAGAGCAGCTGATTTGTAATCAGCTGGCCGCGGGTTCGAATCCTGTCACCAGCTTATGACAACAATAGTTATATGTACTTAGTCCTGTATTTCCAACTGTTCTAGGTCAGCAGGGGTATTGCAGTTAAAAAATTGCCTAGTGTCAGTGACTAGCAACTCCTGTACTGGATGCTGGGCCAACCAACGCTGAAATGACCGTCCCCCTTGATTGATAAACTCAGTGAGGCTCGGTAGACACTGGCGTCGGTAAAAGCCGCACAGGGGTTCCCAGCCCTTGGGGTTCCGTGGCAATAGTGCTATCCCGTAGCGTGACTTTTCGTCAATCGCATTTTCCCGAGTCTGCTGCAACTGCTTGACCCAACCTTGCACAACCTCAGCTTTTAATTGGGGTAAATCACAAGCAAGTAACAGTACCCAATCTGTTTCAACATGAGCTAATCCTTGAGCAAATCCTACCAAAGGACCATGAGGTGTGGTCTGTTCTGGTAATGGGACTTCCTGAATAACACGACAAGTCTCAGGTAAGATATCCACGTATCGTTCTGGCCAGGGAGTGACTATATAGACTTGACCCGAGACTTGACCCGAGACTTGACCAATACAGCTGAGGGCAACATCACACACTCTGCGCAATAAGGGGACACCCTCGACCGGAATCAAAGCTTTATCCCTACCCATACGAGAGCTTAGCCCTCCTGCAAGGACAATCCCTGAGAGGGGTAAGTGGTAATTAGTACTTGGCATAGCGCTGCCCATGGCTTGGTCAGGAACAGGCAAGCATTCCAGAACGTAGACTCGGAGACTCCTCAAAGATTGCCCCTCGTCGCTTTAGGTCATGCTTGAGATCCTTAGAAATTCCTAAGTTATCTCCAAACTGAGTACTGTTTACTCGACTACCAATTAGGTTGGCATTACTCAGGTTAGCACCACCTAGGTTAGCACGACTGAGGTCAGTACGACTCAGATAAGTACCCATCAAGTTGGCATCACTGAGGTTAGCATCACTGAGATCTGCACATCTGAGGTAGGCACGACTCAAATCAGCTCCGTTGAGCAGGGCACCCTTGAGATTGGCATCACTTAGGTCAGCTCTGCTTAAGTCAGCACCCCTTAAATCAACACCCCTGAGGTCAGCACCCCTTAAGTTGGCATCCTTGAGGTCAGTGCTAAGTGAATTGTCAGTTGGCTCTAGAGCAACACCCTTAATTAGTTCAAGGAATTCCATTTACTACTCAAAATACACTCTGAAATACATGAATACAACTATGAAATGCTCAGCACCCTGATGGCATCAACGGCTTTGGTTGATCACTTAGATTTATTGTCGAATTAAATTAACTCAAATTCTAATGAAAAACCAGTGGGTGTTTCACTAAATTGCTAATTTTTACGACATATTGCTTATTTTTTATAATATATGTCGTAGATTTAATTTTCAACTATTTAGCGTCAATTAGTAATTGATTAACTAGTTATTTAATAATTAGATAATTTACATTTTATTTGTAAACATATTCCCTTAAATAAAGCCCAGAAGCCTTAGCCCAGAAGCCATAGTGAATCAAATTTATAGGGATTATTGGTAATCAAAACAACTGTAATCCTTGTTTACAATTCATTTGTAAGTACTTTAGTTAAACGACTTTTGCCAACCCTAAATGGTTTCACCGATGACCATAATGTTAAGTTTTTATTAAGTAATTATTAAAATTAAGTAATTTGTGAAACTTGCAATATAGCAATCATTATCGATTCGTGAAAAATCCTCTCACCAAAACCGTAAATCTGTGATCTAATATACCTTTTGCCAAAGTATTTAGGTAAGCATTTAGCCGTGAGCTGTCAGCCGTGAGA
>NZ_JAAHHS010000406.1 GCF_010692395.1 Moorena sp. SIO3H5 | reverse complement strand
CCTCCTCGCATTGTGGTAACCATAGGAAGACCTGTTGCCATTGCTTCATAATGAACTCGTGCTAAAGGTTCTTGCCATTGAGATGCACAAACAAATATATCACCCATGAGGAAGTACTTCTGGACATCGGCAGGTGAAATAAAGCCAGTCAAGTAAATTGATTCTTCATAGGTTTTTGCTTGCTCTTTCAGTTGACGAACATATTTATTTTCCTCGTTATGGCCGTACCATTTGCTACCCACTATAAAAAGAAATGTTGATGGATGTTGTTCTAGAATTTGGGGTAGGGCAGAAATTAGGATATGAGGTCCTTTCTTAATACTTAATCGACCTACATAGACAACGATTTTGCGATCGGTCAATCCGTGAGAACTTAGCAATTCTTGGCGACGTCTAGATCCTTCCGGTGACCATCGGGACTGAAACTGTTCTAAGTCAACTCCTGCATATACCGGGTTAAGTTTATGTCGGTAGTCAGGGAAGAGATCGGCAATTCCATCAGCAATAAATTTGCTGACTGTTATGACTCCTCTGACCTTCTCTAGACAAGTCTCAGCAACCTCAGGTTTAATCTTCTCCTCATGAAACATTTCATTGTGCATGCTCAGGAGAAACTGACTACTAGGGCTAGCAGCAGCAATAGAGGGTAAGTATTTAGGGCGATTGTAAAGAATGACTAAATCGAATTTTTCCTCAGCTACAAATTTAGCAGCTGCTTGGTAGTAAGCGTCACTATCACCTGTCGGGAAGCGCTGGTAGCTCACTCCATTCAGGACATGTTGATTGGGCAAATCTGAATCAGTGACAGAAAAAACACTAACGTCATGAAACTTGCTTAGATAAGGTAGTATTCCGTCAATATAAGTCTGGATTGCACCTCCTCGAATACATGGAACAGGAAGCTTCTCCGTGCAGATTAAGAGGATCCTCACTACTTTGACCTCATAACTTCTCAAATTTGATTACTTTTCTCTGACGACATGATTACTCAGCTATTTGCTGTCCTTAATTTAGGGGCGTTGCAAACCTGCTTTTCAGTTCGCTGAGAGTGGTAGCTTGGGCTTGACCTTGGACACAACGAGTTATTCACCAAACTTAGTGGTGACTGCTGATAGCAGGACGCAATCTGCAACCTGATTTTGGGTTTTGTCGAACACCCAAACCTTGAGATCAACCCATGCTTATTTATCCATATACAGTGTGTTTAATTTTTTTGACACACTGTATATGGATTTTATTGCCAAGATTGCTCAATGTTATTGTGCCTTCAATGATTTTATAGTTATTGTGCCCCCAATGATTTTATATGAAATCTAAGAATTCAGGTGACGGTAGTTGACAAAATATTGAAATCCGCTTAGGTGCGCTTTCCGCGTTAAGAATTAAATTCGCCACGGGTCGCACCTGTGGTAGTGGCATCAGCGAACAACCGAAACCCGAAAAACTAGCTCCCCCCCCAATTCAAGCCACTGACAACAGAGCAGTTGGTGGTCGTGATACTGTAGCAAAAGCTGATCGAGCAACTTTTGAAGGAATTAGCCGAACTCAAGCTCAGACTGAAACCCAACACCTAAATTACCTAACAACCGTCATAGCGCGGACTTAATAAACCTCTCCAAAAACTTTAAAGTATCTTAGTAACTGCTTTTAAGCGCTCAAATTGACCAAGTCAATTTTACCTGAGGGGGTAACATTAGCCCTGAAAAGGTTACTATATAAGGCTTTGATGCCAATTTTCTTAGCAAAGATAAACTGGCAAATTGACCCTACGAATGATTTTATAGAAGCTCAAACCCTTATAACTACCTCCAAGCTCAGGCCAAAACAGTATGTATATTCTAGGTGCGCAACTGTAGTGAATTTAATTCGCCAACGGAAAGCGCACCGATTAAGTAACATATCGGCTTAAAGTACTCCCAGTAAGGATTTTAGCTTGCATTTCCCCCCCTCAGGTCTCCTCTAGAAGGAGAAAGAACATTTGCTATCGTAGGAGATGCCAGTTCAATTGAAGAGGCGACAGACATTGATTATTTTATCACTAACGCTTAATGTGAATTAGACAAAAGAGAAAGGAGGCTCCAATATGGAAATTTCACTGGCCACCCGGAAACCTCCCCTGTTCCGTTGCTGCATCGCTATATACTAAGCAGATTTGGCCAGTAAAGGTTCTACCGTCTGGGAGGATTCACCGACCTGCTCTAAAATCTCAATCAATTCCCGTTCAAAGGTGACCAAAGCACGATTGGTTTTCCCACCAATATAAAAGCGATCGCCTTTTTGTAATGCCCAAATCTGAGAGTGGGAGACATAACTCATCAGTACCCCTAACATCAGTAAGCCAAAGCCAGTGTAAACAAAGGGAATACCGGGGTCAGCTTTAATTTGTAAGCCAGTGCTGCCGATGACATCTTTAATTTTAAGAATCACCCCATTGACCTTAATCCCCATACCAGGACGAACGCTTGAAATGAGATTACCCGCTCCATCATAAACAAACAGCGTTCCCTGTAAGTCTCTAGCTAAAAGGGATACCCCTTCACTTAAATCAGGTTTTGTGGGAACCCAAGTTCCCCAAATCCGCCCCTCACCATTAGTGGGAAGTTGTGCCATGGGAAGCTGGAAAATTGGACTATTATTCAACTGCACCTGAACCCCAGCAATCCCCCAATCTGTTTGGTAAAAGGTGACACCTCGATATCTTAGGGGCTTATTGACATAAATCGTTTCTTGGTCAATGTCTTCACCTTGACTATCTAAAACTGACAGATTGGAGTAAAATTGATCTATATCCCCGGACGGAGTGTAATCAATCCAGAAACGATTCACCCGCACTGACAAATCTTTGGGGATTTGGGGCCAAGCAAACGGACCGGCATCAACAATGTTTCTAACTTGGAATGTATTGCCACTGGTAACCATTTCCTGAGCGGTAAATCCTGTCATTGACCCCCAAATTGACCCTCCCAGGATAATCAACATACTGGCATGAACTACAATGGGACCAATCCGTCCGATAATTCCTTTGCGGGCGTAGATAGTATCCCCCTCTTGGAATACCTTGTAACGCCGCTTTTCTAACAACTCAGTGAGGGAAGTAAAAGACCCCTTGTCCAACTCTACACTCAAGGCAAGTTTCCCAAACTGGCGGGGTTGTTTGTAAAACTTCCAATTCCGGGCTGCTTTTAAAGCCGGAAATTGACGAGTGAAGGTACAGGCGGTCAGACTACTACCGAATAAAACTAATAACGATAAAAACCACCAAGTCCGGTAGACATGATCTAAGCCTAGGAGCAACAACACTTTCCAGCTGAGGAAACCAAACAACGCTGGGTCTTCAGGATAATTGGCTTGGTAAAAGGCCAGAGATTCCCCCTGTTCAATAACTGTACCGCTGATGCTAAATAATGCGATCGCAAGTAGCAAGATAATCGCTAGCCGTAAGTTAGCTAGCAATGATACTAACCGACGCCACAACCGACTGCTACTAGTCAATGATGAGTTTTCTAATGAGTTTTCTAATGAGTTTTCTAATGAGTTTTCTGATGAGTTTTCTGATGAGTTTTCTGATGAGTTTTTTGATGAGTTTTCTAAAGTCATATAAAGTCTAGTTAATTACTTGTTTTGTTAATAAAATGAGTAAATTTAGGAAAAGAATATCAGTAAGTATATGCCCGTAGCGCATTAGCTGATAGCTGACGACGCACTCAGCACTCAGTACTCAGTCAAAAAATTCCCACAGGAATCCGAGACAACAAAGAAAACACACCAAATGCCACCAATAGCGCACCACTTACGGGTGTAATCCAACTCGACCACTGTCGCAATTCTAATAATCTTTTAATTGAAGCAGTAAAGGTACCTGCCAAGATCAAGGGTGCCACATAACCAGCTGTATAAGACAACAGCAAGGCACCACCTAAGACTAAATCTTTAGTTGAGACAACCCAAGCCAGTAACGTTGCTAATACGGGTGTACTGCAAGGAGAAGCGACTAAACCGAAGGTCAAACCAATCAGATAAGAGCGTAACCCTTTCGGCCATTCCTGGGAAATCCAATCCATACCACCCCAAGTTGGAAACTGTAGCGGTAGTGCTTCTAGTAAATTCAACCCCATAATAATGGCGATTAGGCTGACAATAATCGGTAAGCCAACACCGATTTGACCATAAACTCGCCCGATAGATGCTGCGATAATTCCTAATGCAGCTAAGGTTGTGGCTAAGCCTAAGGCAAACCATACCGATTGGGTAGCAGCTTGCAGCCGTCCTTGATTTTCATAACCACCGATGTAGCCAATCGTTATCGGTAGCATTGATAGCATACAGGGGGTTAGGCTAGTCAGTAACCCAGCAGCAAAGATGATGGCGATGCTGACTAGGCTCAGGTGAGTCAGTTGACTGTCAACCAGGTGATTAGCAAATTGTTGGAGTTGATAAAGTTGAGTCGATAATGTGTCAATCATAGGGAATCTGAACACCCAGTTTGGTTGAATTGTAGCGTATTTAACCGCTCAAGTACGGTGGCCAAACCCCACGGATATATAGCGGTTCTCATATTCAATGAGGCGGTGCGACAAGGCGCGAGGTTCCCAACTCCTAGGTCGCCGCTCCGCGAACGCCAAGGGAAGGCGCACCAAGAGAGTAGACAGAATTTTTTTACTGTTGCCTGTTGCCTGTTGCCTGTTGCCTGTTGCCGATTCCCGATTCCCGATTCCCGATTCCCAGATCCGCTGTTACGTAAAATCCACAACTTGTATACCTCACCTATTTGAGAAATACTATAGTAAGGCACGATAATAATAAGTCGGCAAACTTTTTTAAGGGGATAGACTATGTTCACTAAACGTGACCTTCCCTCAGAGCAGGAACTGCTAAATATGGCGAGACAGTACCCTGAGCTAGATATAGAATCAGTGTTTACTTGTCTGTCGTTCTTGAAAACTACCACTGAAATCTACGAAGCGATTGACACTCATATGGGTCGCTACGAGTTATCAATCGGTAAGTTTACTGTACTCATGCTATTACACAAAGCGGGTTCGTTAGGCTTGACTCCTTCCGAATGTGCTCAACAGGCTGGTGTTACTCGTGGGACAATCACAGGTCTGCTCGATGGTCTCGAACGTCAAGGGTTAGTTAAACGCCAGCCCCACCCAGATGACCGACGGATGCTGATGGTTCAGCTGACTCCAAACGGTTGGCAGTTCTTGAAGCAAATGCTTCCCGACCACTTTAATCGGGTGAAAGGTTTGATGGCTCACCTGACTGGCGCAGAAAAGAAAACCTTCGTTAAACTTTTAGCAAAGTTGCGAGCGGGAACCCCTGCTATGCACTCTGCTGAATTTCAGCTGACCCAGTAATGAGGGATTGCTCAAAAAATCTGTTACCGGTGCTCGTAATTCTATTTCCCTTATGATAAATTAAATAGTAAGGAGCCATATAATATGGCACGCAAGAGATAGTTATGGCTCATATAACCGACAAAAATTGATTTAACGCGAGGAGTCATGGAGCCAAAGATTGGGATAAAAGATCAGGGATTATCAAAGCCCCTAAGCCGTTGGGTGATTGTACTGGCTAGTGTTGGGATTCTGGCAACTGTGGTCGCTAGCCGATATAGTTTGCAAATGGTCAGTGAGCGCCCGCCAGAACCAGTGCCATCCCCCAGCACAACCCCAGCTATCCGAGCTGTAACTGCTCTAGGACGTCTCGAACCTGAAGGGGAAGTTATTCAATTAGCTGCTCCAACGACTTTTCAAGCACCAAGGGTGGCTCAGTTACTGGTTAAGGAAGGGGATAAAGTAGGTGCCAATCAATTGATTGCCATCATGGAAAATCGCGATCGCCTACAAGCGGATTTAGAACGGGCCAAAGCGGAGGTTAAAGTAAGCCGTGCGAACTTGGAGAAAGTCAAAGCCGGTGCTAAAAGTGGAACCATTGCTGCTCAGGAGGCTAAGATTAAACGACTAGAGGCAGAGTATCGGGGGCAGAAGGAGGCGCTACAAACTCGCATTGACCGTTTACAGACTCAGCTGCAAGAAACACAACAAGAAAAAGATGCCACAGTCAGGCGATTAGAGGCTCAGTTAAGGAATGTACAAGCAGATTTTCAGCGCTATGACCAGTTAGAACGAGACGGTGCGATCGCAATTTCCGAATTGGACAGCCGCCGCCTAAACGTAGAAACTGCCCAAGAGAGCGTGAGTGAAGCCATAGCCAACCGCAGCCAAACTATAAGCACCCTCAGGGAACAACTCAAAGAAGCTATTGTCAACCGCAACCAAACCCTAGCTGTGGTAGAAGCACAGATTAACGAAGCTAAAGCTACCCTCGAAGAGATAAAAGAAGTACGTCTTGTAGATATTAGACAGGCTGAAGCGGAGCTAGAAATGGCTATGGCACAAGTCAAGCAAGCCGAAGCAGAATTAAAATTTGCTTACGTCCATTCTCCACTAGATAGTCAAATTTTGAAAATTAACACTTATCCAGGAGAAACCGTAGATCAAGAAAACGGAATTGTGGAACTAGGGCAAACTGACCAAATGATGGTTGTTGCGGAAGTCTACGAAAGTGATATTAGTAAAGTCAAGCTAGGACAGAAAGTAACTATTATTAGTGAAAGCAAGGCATTTGAGA
>NZ_JAAHHS010000405.1 GCF_010692395.1 Moorena sp. SIO3H5 | reverse complement strand
TCCGAGAATGGCTAGAGTATTTTGGTCAAAAGTTTGGCAGAATAACTGTTGCAGTTAACCCTGCCTATACAAGCCAAAATTGCTCTAGTTGCGGCGAAGTAGTCAAGAAGTCATTGTCAACTAGAACCCATGTCTGCAAATGTGGGTGCCGGTTAGACCGCGACCATAATGCCGCCAAAAACATCCTAACTAGAGCCTTAAGTACCGTGGGGCACACGGGAACTTTCCAAAACGCTCGGGGAGAATCGACCTCTACTCTTCTTGGTTCCGACCTGGTTGAGCAAGTTGACTCGTTGAACCGAGAATCCCCTAGCTTCTAGCTATGGGGAGTGTCAATAAATGTTGCCAGATTTTCAGTTTGAGATAGACTCGCAATCCCGTTATATGCGTCTTGACAGCCCACGGTAAGCACCAGAATCAATAAGCCTATATTTATTGAGAAAAAAACCGCGTCATTCTCAACAACTTAACCCTCTTGGGAATAAAGTTCTAGGAGATTATAGGGATTTCTAGCCATGATCAACCGATATCTAATCAATGCACATTATGGACATTTTTTCTTGCGCTTACCCTGAACCCCACCACCTTCCTTAACTGCTTCAGAACAGCTCTTTCCAATTTTGATAATTATTGTGTAAACGCTATAAGCCTTATAAAATAACCCAATTCTTAGTCAGAGTTTGTCAAAAAGGTGAGGAATAGTAATTAGCAATTTTTTGATCAAGTTCTTCTAGGTTTTTCCAATTTTTATATCGTTTTTTTGCTATAAAATTTTCCCATGATTTTATAGTATCAGGTAATTCATTAATTGTTTCATCAAATAGGTTAATCATTAGATCAGTGGTGCGACTTAATTGATCATGTCTATTATCTTCTTGTTGGATCACTGCTTGTTCTAGTAGATAATTAATATCATCCTCTTTAAGTAAATTTATTATTGGTACAATGAAATATTTAGCATTAATTTTACCTTGCTCCCAGCTATTTGATTGGCAATATAAATCTATATTATGTCTTATGATTTGTTTAATAAATTTTTCTATTCTTTTTATTCTATCAGTGTTTAAACCAACTATTAAGCTGATCAAGTGCTTATACTGTTCTTTATCAACAGACAATGATTCTAAATCTTTTGATAACTCCTCTTCTAATTCAGGTAAGATTAAAACACGAACTTTCTCCTCATTTGTTGCACTTTCTTTAATAAAAGTTTTGAATTTTCCTTTAAAATAGTCTGGAGAATCATTCCATAAACTTTCTGCTATATTAAATAGTTCTACTATAAACTTATACCTCTCTTCTTTCGCCTTGTCAAAAATGCGGACTATGACCTCCCTATCAATTGACTCGAAATTACCTCGATCTTCATCAAGTAGTACATTAAATACTAAAATATATCTATTAATAAATTCTGGGTTATTGAGCTCAAGATATAAAATCTTTTTTAAACAAAATTTGAATAGGTTTACTCGATACTTGTTTGATGTGAATAATATATGTCGATTTTTTAAGGCTTTACGTACATCTTCTAACTTATTTGGGAAATAAACACTAGTTTCAACATCACGCTCTAATGCATGTATAGCTGCCTTACCAATAATAGCAGGTTGACTGAATAAAACATCCACTGCCGTCCTAATGTGTGAACGAGTCAATTCAGGTGATGGCTGAAATAGAAAACCATCACTATCTAATACAGGATGAGCGCAGCGGTGTCGATCTTGCTGAATCCTCTCAAGATGCTCATACTCAGTTAAGGTAAACATTTTAATTTTTTCATAGCCATCTTTTAAAATTGTTCTTTCCCAAGTACTAACCTGCTTCTTGTCGGGAGATTTACGAATTTTATCAATGCTTTCGATGCAAATTTTTGCTGCTTTGTCACCATACTGTTCATCCAGGTATCGCACCTTTTGGTAGAGGTCATAAACCACAGCAGTCCAAATAGACACAATGGCAGATCGATAAGCTCCTACAGAATAAGAAGCAATAGATTCTTCCAGATAAGCCCGGACAGTTTGATCATGAACAGTTAAAGTAAGAGCTTCTAAATCCGCAAGCTGACTATATTTCTTTACCATATCACTTTTACTAACTCATTTATCTTGATGGTATCCACAATTTAAGTTTGTATTTGCTGTATTATCTCAAAAATTATATTCATTGGATATGCCTATTCAAGTTTTAGCAATAACTTTTAAGCCTTCACCTTTTAGAGCTTGATTAACGTGAGTGGGAGCGAAAAGCCCATTATTTTTTTGAACAGCCCAAAATTAATGGTTTTATCGAACTCACGTTTTATGAGAAGCAAGATTGTCTATAAAATGAAGATAGGTATCAAATGATATAAAACCCTGACTGCTTGACATAAATGCTCGAAAGCCTACAATAAGCGCATCTTTAAAACCTCAGCTTATGCCCACATTCGGACTAGGATTCGTTGGTGTTCGCCTAGGGTTGACAAAGCCCGAATCGCTACCGACAATCGAAGGTCTATCGATATCTTTAAGTTTCTGCCGGAGCACTCTTGGTGCTGGAAGGTTTTGAGTCAACAAGGGTAAAGTTGCATGAGAAGCTAGAGTTACTATGAAAATAGCTTTTTATCATTTTAAACTCTACCGGTCTCTATAGTCAACTATTATACTTCTTGCATCAATATAGTAACTAGGGGAAGCTAATGTAATTTGGTATAAATTGTAACTATAAAAAATCTAATTAAACCAATTTTTCTTAAAATTGGAAAAAGTTGAGGTCAAAATCAGTACATTTGTTCTATTCAATCCCTGAACTTCCAACCTATTTTGAGCAAGAAAGAATAAACCGTTGTGATTGCCATTAGGATTTTTCAGATTTATCAAATCACATTATCAATCATTTCGGTATTATTGATAATGTAGGGCACTTATTGACATTAACTCAGCAGATTTTAGGTAAAAAACACTATAAAAAAACTTTTATCTGTAGTTTGTAATACGAAGTTAGATCAGCTTACCCTGCTTGATAACCTGGGATGGCCTAATCAGCATAGGACTAATCACCATAGAACCTGGTTGACTGACAAATTTTGCTTCGTAGGTTAGGTTGAACATAGTGAAACCAAACCCTGGCAAGGGTTTTGTTGAGTTTCGCTACCCCTCAACCGCTCCCTAGGTAAAATTAATGGTTTTAGCAGTTTGGTCTGTCAATCAGGCGATCGCTGTCTGTAAACTTTTGTCAGTCAACCACGAGCAGCCCTTGCACGTAATAAAGTCCCACACCGCTCAACAAGATATCATTGTTTTAACCAACTGCATAACGGGTAAATTGGCGCTTAAAAGCGGAATGAAAACCTAAAACGATATCAGAAGTGGGCACACCCATTTCCACCAACCTCTCAGCAACCGAGTCTTCAGTCCCGTTATATTGAATCCAGATTTTGCCATCAATAATATCAAAGTGCATCACAGGACCAAATACCCGCTTATCTCCTTGCCAACCCACATAAGCCAATTGATAATGGTCGTGTTCCCTATCAAATATTAGCTCGGCTTTGACCGTATCCCTATCAGTAGGGGTTGCTATTTGGGAGTGTTCAGTTAAAATATGCTTTACAAATTGCCGATATTGCTCTATTTTATCCATTGCTTAATCTCCTCCAATTTTGGATCGTAAATCATCAACTTGACTTGGTAACGTGTCAGAGCGCGTTGGATGAAAGAAAGCTTAAAAAAATCTTGATAAGTTTCATAAGGAATAGCCAAATAAACAATTCGCTCTGCTTCAAGTTCTTCAAGAGCCTGACAATAGTTAAGATATTGCCCTAACGCCGTATGAAATGTGCTGATATCTGAGTCGCCAATAAAGCTTTTGATTTCTACTGCAATTTTGTCGGAATCTCGTTCAGCTGCGATTGCGATTTCTGCCGCTAAATCAATTTGTAATTTGACTGCCTCGCCAATCCGAATCGTGAGAGGATCATGAGTGATATTCCATCCGTCTTTGATCAAAGCATTTTTAACCTGTTGATGGAAAACGTCTTTTGCCATTGTGGATGTTTTTCATCCTCATTTTCATTTATTTAATTCTATCATCTACGGCATTGTCATTAGCTGTTCCTCATTTAAATTGGATAGTATTCAGTATGTTGATGTAAAGCGCGAGTGGTTTTGGGCTGGTTGATTGACCGAAAATCTGCCAAAGCCAATGGCAGTAAACTTATGCATCGAGTCCGTTTCACCTTTAATTACGACCCTGACCCAGCCATGACCTGCCGCAAACAACATCAGGTGCGACTCGTGGCGAATTTAATTCTTAATGCGGAAAGCGCACCTAAGTTTTTGTAGTCAACTTTAGCATCCATGCCTCTTGCCAATGCCATTGCGGGTAGCGCCTCACGGGGTGACAACCTGGGATGGCGAGCGTGGGCATAGGCATCATCACCATAGAACACAGACAAGCAAAGTATATAGAGCACAATCAAGATTTTTTTCAGTTGTTTCATAGCTACAACAGCTAGTGTAAAACTTTATTCTTGAGCGATGCTAATGTAATCACAACTATTATCACAAGTAGTTTATGATAAAAAAAAATCACTCTATTTTAATGTCCATCAGGAAATGATTGACTTTGTCCTACCTGTTGATTGAAAGGCTAAGCAGTGGATACATAAACCAATTTCTCCTCAAACTTACTTAAAAATTAATTAGTCTGACTCCAAGCTCCTGACTCGAAGCTCCTGAATCGGAGGATAGTTGGTTATGTCAAACTGAGGGAATTTTCAATTATCAATTTTTAATTGACGAAAAACACTGATGGTCTATAGATAAATCAGCAGCTAAGATCGATGAATTAACATTCCAGATACAATAGGAGATGACAATGTCTGTACCTACCCGTACTCATTTACCAATTATCCTAATTCGTGGGTTTGGCGGTCTCAATATTGAAGAGGAACAGCGCTTAACCTATCAGGGCTTTAACCAAGGCACCGTCTATGAACACAAAAAGGGAACAAATCAGATTTATGAAGGATTAATCCTGAGTTTTCTCAAGTCAGACTGGCAATACCAGGATGCCACTAACGTCGTGACCTTTAGTAGTCGGGAGATTGAAGATGAACCAGCCCTGCCTCGGAAACTAAACTCTTTGCAGAAAATGCTCCAGGATGGCAAACCCCTGCCATCATCACTTCAGTGGTTAAAAGATAATGGTATTTTCGATAAATTTAAGCGCCTAAAAGAAGAAACCTATACTTTAAACTATCCAGACAAAACTGAACAAAAAAGATTTTTTTCAGGGGATAAAGTAGTCATAAACCCAGAGATATCAGAATACTTTTTGGAGTCTATCAAAGAGCCTTGGCGCTCCATTTGGGTATTTCGCTACTATGACCTAAAAGAGCGTAAATTTGACACCTATGGTAATGCATTGGTGCGTCTGATCTACTTAATTCGTGAACTAACCGCAAATCAAGCAGGTGTTAAACCTAAGGTTAACATCATCGCCCATTCTATGGGTGGGTTAATCGCTCGTGAAGCAGTTCAAGTCACCTATCCCAGCCTTGGTCTTAAGGCTGAAGACTACATTAATAAAATTATCACTTTGGGCACTCCTCACCAAGGCATTACCTTCCAAATTTTAGAAGATTGGCTGGGGTTTGGGGGAGAACTAGGTGCTCAAGAAGAATTAGAGCGCTTTAATCTAAAAAATCAAACTAAGCTCAACAACCCCTATTCGTTCCAAAATTTTGAGAAACACTTTCCCTTAGAACGACTTTTAACTATTGTTGGCACCAACTATAAGTCTTACAATTTGCGACAAGCCTCCTTTCTCAACCGCGTTTTCTCCCCGAGATATGAGTTTGGTTCTAACTATAACCGTAGTGATGGCTTAGTTAAGCAATTCTCTGCCCAAATTCCTGGGGCACCCCGTACCTTTATCCACAAATCCCACGGTGGTTTCGACTCCGTGATTACTTCCCGGGAAGCATTTGAAGTAGCAACGCGCTTTTTATTTGGGAATGTGCGATCGCGTTTACGTTTTGTCAACGGCCAAATCACTCGGGGTAAGGATTGGTTTGGCAAAAGTGAGTTCTTTATGGGAGTATCCATTAAACCCCGTCTGCTGGATTTTGAACTGTTCCACCAGAGTGAGGCTGCGGAAAACTGCTATGGTCCGTTTATTAAAGAGGATTTGACCGACGAAAACCCAGCATTTGGTTGGGCTGATGGCAAAAATCTGATCTGGGAAGGCTACCTGAATACCATATCAATTCTAGAGGATGAGAGTATCCCAGCACAAGAGAAAGACATGGTCTTACGGCTGGACTTTTACGTCGGTGAGCGGGATTTGTTAGGTCTTGGTTTCTCTGACAATGTCATCTTCCGCAAACAATACTATATTCAGGTTCTGATTGCCAAGACACCCATAGAACTCTACCTCTATACCGATGAAAAATTTGCTCAGCCAGATTTTACCGTCAATCCCGCTGATAAGATGAAAGAAGTGGATGGTGCCTGGGAATTTCAAGTGCAAGACACTGGATTTGAAGGGACATTCCAGATCGAAATCGATTGTATTCCTGAACATGGACATCCAGAACCGTTCCTTTCTGGGATAGGATAATGGGTAATGGGTAATTAGTAATGGGTAATGAGA
>NZ_JAAHHS010000404.1 GCF_010692395.1 Moorena sp. SIO3H5 | reverse complement strand
TGTTTTCTAGTCTTCCTGCTGGGAATGGTTCAACTACCCTACCCATGGAAATCTTTAGCCGCATCCGCATTGGTGTTAAGCCAGATATAAATGCTCTTAGTGTTTTGTTAATCCTAGTATCAGGTGCAGTTGCTTTTATCGCTGAATGGCTCCGTTATCGGAGTGTGGAAAATCAGCAATAATGGGGAATTGGTAATCGGTAATTGTGAATTTATAACTGATACAAGGTTACTTTATATTATTTCATTTCTTAGTTCAGCAACATCAAAATTTATAATTCATCCTTGATCATTCATCCTTGATTTTAATTTATCTAACCTTTCTTCTAATTCAGTGGTAAGTTGCTCGATCCGATGATCATTACTTAAGTAGGGAGAGGTAGTTTGAGCGATTCTGAATAGTTGAGTGGCGATTAATTCTTGTTTTTCACCCCAAAGTGTCTTAACTGAACGCAACTGATCTTGTTTGAGCCAATTAAAGCAAAAGTGAGCATAACGGATTGAGGAACGAATTCCCCTTGCTGTTCTAGGATATAAATCCCATAGAGGCATGATATATTGAGGTTGGTATTTCAAACCAACAGATAAGCACCAATCCTGCCATTTAAATGCCAAAATAGTTTGATTAGTGCAGATGGGAATCCAAGGAATTCGTAGCGCATCGGCTACAATTGCGCCATGCATGGCTTCTGTTAGTAAGATGTTGGTTTGGCTGATAGCAGATAATACTTGCTCGACAGGCAAACGAGGGTCAATATACTTAAAGCCGATTTGTTCACAGATTTGATGCCAGGCTTGACCGCCATATCTGGCAGATTTAGCATGGGGCATAACGGCAAATTGATGGATTTTTTGACTGGTTGGATGGAAGAGTCGTCTGACTAACACTGCTCCATCGGTAACAGCTAATTGAGGGGAAATGCCTAAGGCTTTGGCGGAGAGGGGTCCTCTTACACAGTAAATTGTCCAGGAATCTTGGAGTTTTGGTAACTTTTCATAACCGACTCCGGTACTAAAAATGATGATTCGGCGAGCATTGGGTAAACGCTTGGATAGTAAATTATTTAGGAGGGTACCGATTCCAACAAAGGCGGTGCTTTCATCGTCATTTAGTAAGTTAGGGATTAACTGTTGCCATAGCCAAGGGTTTAGGTCATCGCCGAAGTTATTGAGACCACCAGGGAATCGTTTGGGTGAGTATTGGTAGTAGAAGAGTTTCATTTTCCCCTAATATGTCGCATTTTTCTTAGGTAGAGCCACCAAAGGTTTATGTTCCGGCCTTGACCAGCTGCTCAACAGTCAATTTCAGTTCTGGGAAAGTTGGTGATTCAATAGAATCACATCCCCTAAAGATTTGGCCTTCTTTATATTCATTATCAGCTAACTGGTATATCCAAACTGTAGGAATCTTAGGAGACCCAATGTATCGGGTTCCTCCCAGGGCTTTATAGTCAACAATCCAGTATTCTGCAATACCAAATTTTTCGTATTCAGCCAGTTTAGTTAGATAGTCATCTTGCCAGTTGGTACTAACGACTTCCACGATTAACTTAGCTGATTTACCGATTGAGATACTTGATTTGTCTTGATGCAGTCGCTCATGGGGGGAACCCCCAAGACCGCGCTGCATCGCTTGTTTCCAGTATGGATCTTCCGCAACAGTTTGTTTATCCAAAACAATGATATCTGGTAAATAGCCTTCTCCTTGTTGATAGGGTTTGACAAGACAAGTTCGAGGAATAAAGTAGGGTAGTGAAAGTCTCTCGATTTCGACATCGAGTTTTCTGGCAATGAGAGCTGCTACTTGTTCGTGTAAACCGGTGGGACGCATAGCTACAATTCTACCCTGACGAAGTTCATAGTTTCCTCCATCCTCTGGGTACTGTTCTAAAAATTCGTCAAAGGTTAATAGTTTTGATACTGCTTGAACCATAGTTAGGAATGGTTAATAAGTACTATTGGGTTAGTATAGCGGTTTTCAATTGGGTGAGGTACTTTCGTCCTGGGTTTTAGGGAGCAGGGAGCAGGGAGCAGCGATGCAGCGCGGTCTTGGGGAGCCAGTGCGGTCTTGGGGGTTCCCCCCATGAGCAACTGGCGTGGTTTCCCCAATGAGCGACTGCATCAAGACGGGAGCAGGGAGCAGATAAGTCACAAAAGCGAAGAGGTAAGAGAAAAAAAACTGTATACATTATAGTTATGAAAAACCCTGTAATATTTATCAAATAGATCAGGTGTAAGTACATCAACGAATTGATAACTGTTATATAATAAGGATAGCAAACCCATATAAAAAACTATTTACCATCGACTTTTATCTGGAATTGTTGCTAGCCAATAAAACTCTTGTTAGTTTATCTTTAACTCGATTTCTCTGAAAGCCAATATAACCCTGTCCCAAGGTAATCTGTTGAGACCAATGAGATTGATTGCACCAACGATAATAGGCAGGTAATGCAATAGTTTCTAAGAAAAAACGCCACTTCCTAGTAGTACTTGAAGGCGTGATCGCTTTGGAACGAATTCGACCATTTTTAACCATAGCGCTACGTAAATTTGGCTCTTCTTTCAACCGCTTAAGGGCTGAAATTAACGCCCTAGGGGTAGCCACTTCCAGATAGTCTAGTGGGCTATAGCGTTCTGCTTGATAAGCAGCTTCACATCCGAGAATAGCAGGGGTTCCTGCTAGCCAAGCATTGTAGAGTTTGGTAGCTGGTTTGCTCAGGTAATTGCGGTGCAGGCAGGCTGTGTTGCCCCCAAAGCTACGCACAGCCACAATAGCATCAATCTGACTGTAGTCATGCCAGCGATTGTCTAGGTTGCTATAGTCATGCCAATGATTGCGATTGATTACTGGTTGCCAAGATAACCCCAGTGCTTGGAGTTGTTGTTGCCAGGAGGCATGCTTTAAATCTAGCGCTAGATTATTTTCATGACCAAAGAAGGCGATGGTTTCAAAGCGATCGCATCGTGCTGGATGGCGCTGAATTAAGCCTGGCTGAGTCCAGTGGGGTAAATAGTAACTATTGCGCAGATGCATTGTTTCCAGAGGATTTTGTACCACATGGAGTTGAGCATAGGGATAGGGTCTTTGTTCAGCTTTAATACAAATGAGCAATAACTTTGGTCCTGGCTTGAGCTGGTCATTGTGAGCTCGTAAACAATTGCGGTGGATCAGGACAATCCCCTGTCTGGGCAATTCTGCTACTAGTTCGCAAGGGAAACCATCGGTTTTCAGGCGTAGATAGGTTTGTAATGTCCAGGCATAGATACCAATCCCAAAGCCTTTCCAGTTCTCATCGGCACTTTTGGGCATGGTGTCCGGCCATAAACACTGAGGAATGTAGAAGTAAATTGGGGGTAATTTATTGGTCATTGATGGATAAAGAAGTAATATCAAGTCAGGTTGAATACCCATCATGAGAGGCAAGGTAGGAAGTCTGGGGAGATGGGGAAGATTTTTATTAAGCGATGCAGAGGTGCGACCCGTGGCGAATTTAATTCTTAATGCGGAAAACGCACCATTACGGTCTTGGGGAGGCAGCGCGGTCTTGGGGGTTCCCCCCATGAGCGACTGCCGTGGTTTCCCCCACTCGCTATTGCATCAAGACAGGGTAATTATCCGGACATGATATGATACCAAATCAATTTTTAATTTTATTGACTAATAAATATATGCTTTATAGGGGAATTGGTGATTGAGTAAACAGATTACCCTGACCCAAAAATCCAGGAACTATTTAATAAGTTATTAATGGAACTTGATCTCAACTTTGCATTTATATTGCGATCAAAAAAAGCTGAATTATAGCATATCATCTTTTACAAAAAATTACCCGTTTGGGTACTGCGAACCTAATAATCTGCATGAGACAATATGGCACAGCTAAGTAAAAGTGTAAGGATGGTGCCTCTATCGAGATATTGGGAAATTTTAAGACTTGATCCTGCTAGTGTTGGGTGTGGTTACAAAAAACTGTTACTACCGCTGGCATGGGAGTTTTTTCAACAGAAGTGTCTAGAATTAGATGCTCCAGAAACGCGATTGACTGTTCGCGGCAGCGTCGGGCAAAGCCCTAGAGGTGCGAATTTGTCGGTGGAGCAGCATCGGGATATTCAAACCTCCCTATACACCTGGTTTCACCCTGAGGAATCGTCTGGGTCAGCAATAAGTCGTGCTAGAGCAGGACTTTGTCTTCGTTGCTATGTCTCTTACCCAATCCTGAAAGCTTGCAAGAAACTGGCTAGTTTATATAGCGCTAGCCATGACTTCACCTATCGGGATTTGCTACCATTTGTGCTTGATGATGATGGTAAAGTACTGATCATCTTAGATCAGGATGGTACAACTCAACTGATTCTGAATGGGGATAGGGAAACAAAAAAAACCGATTACCAATTTTTTACGGTTGAAGTATTACGAAAATATAACCTAAATTCCCCATCCAAGTCTAGGTTAGATGATTGGGTCTACTATCAAACCAAACAAAATCCCAAACTCAAAGACTTCTTATCGGAACGGGGACTTTGTTTTCTCAGTGACTGGGCTCTGCTCAATCGAGCTAGACCAACACAATTGGAACAACTCTTACCACGCGATCGCAATATCCTAGAAGCCTTTCATGCAGTCTACCGTCGGGACAGACGCCAACAGCCAGAAAAAAAAGCTAGACGTTGTCCAGATCCCACCCAGTCTCAACTTGAAGAAATGAGACACCTCTTGCAGGAAAAATCGGTAATTGTCAACTCTCTAGCACAGCTGAGCAATGAACTCAAACATCTGGCCAGACTGCTAAGGCGATATGACATATGGATTCGCAGCGGATTTCCGCCATCGGAATCCCTAGAGGTGTCGGATTCGGATACTGGAAGGGATCGAGAGTTACCAGACCCAAATTTCACCAACACTTTAGATGCGATCGCACGACAAGAATTACAGCAATTCTGTGGTCAGCAACTCATAGCCTGTTTGGATTTAGGGATAGAGCAAGGGCTAACTGACCGTATTACCAAGCTAGAGCGCAGTCGAAGTTACACCCGTTTTGCATCAAAGGTTATATCAGGTCTTGAACTTATCTACTGTCATGGTAAATCTCAAGCCGAGATTGCCTCTATTTTAGGAATGACCAATCAGTCCCAAGTGAGCAGGGTGCTAAATCCCAAGGAGCTGCTCAATCGGGTGCGGTTTTGGACAATAGACAAACTTTTCCACATTATCTCCTATGCAGCAAATCAGTTTAATCTGGCAAATATGTCTAGGGATCCAGACTATTTAAGAAACTTGATGGAACACCTAGAAGCTTTTGTCGATGCTGAAGTCTTCCAAGAAGCAGCTGCAGAAATCATGACAGGGAAAAAGTGTTCTACTAATAGCCTATATGCCCAGCGACTATGCCGCTACCTTGAGACACTGAAGCAGGAAAATCATGACTAGTTATTCTGTTAATTCCACCGACCTCAGACTTGTGCAACCAGAATGTATTTGCTTAGAGTCCGAACAGTTTGAGCAAGCAGTACAAATGAGCAATCAAGTCATCTCAGAACCACGCCAATGGCAAACCTATCTGAATGGACTAGCATTACTTAGTTTTACACAATGGTTACAGGAAAAGTTAAATATATTCATTTCTGATAATTGTTGTTCTTTACGACAACCTCAATACGCTAATGTGATTGAAGCGGTATGTAATCTTATAGTAGGCGAATTTAAGCTTTGTTTAATTACCAGTGAGAGTTTACTGGATGAAGTGGTTACTGTACCGATAGCCGCCATTGATTTACCAGACTTTGCTGCTCATTTCTATGTTGTAATTGAAGTGCAAGAAGAGCTAAAAACTGCTATTATTCGAGGCTTTATCCGTTACGATGATCTGGTTGATTATAGACAAGTTTTTAATTTACATCCTGAAGTTGATTGGAACTATAGTTTACCTCTGTCATTGTTTGATCCTGAGCCAAATCACCTACTATTTTATTTACGTTTTTTGGATTCCACTGCTATTGAGTTACCAGTCACGTCCCCTAATTACCTCCCTAAGATATCTCTGAACTCACCTGACTTGGAAACATTAGAAACATTATTAGATCGTCTACAATATCCTGAGCAAACTCTTTGGAAAACTTTAACCTGGGAGCAAGGGCTGACTATACTCCAAAGTCCTGAATTACTGGATTTATTATATCAGTGGCAACTAACTCCCCACAGAACAACCTCCCTTTCTATTCGGATTACAGAAGTATTTACCATCCTAACTCAAAAGGCTATCAATACACAGCAATGGTTGGAGGGTAAATTAGACGAATTTGCCCAAGGTTTAGGATTGTTCATCCCTGAACCCCTTACTGCAAATTCATCGATATTTCGGTCAATTGATAAATTCGATAATGTGATTAACGAGCTTAGATATCAAGGAATGGACATTCCTCCCGAACCAGGTCGATCCTATCAGGACATTGATTTAGGTGAAATTGCTTTACGACTATGTGCAGTAACCTGGCCGATTGACTCTCCAATTCCTCCACCAAAATGGTCATTCCTACTAATTTTAGGAACCCAGCTGGGGACTCCTTTACCTGATGGATTTAAGCTACAAGTTAGCAATCTAAGGTCTATTATACATGAGCCTATATCAGGGCTTGATGATCCATTTCTGTTTGCAGA
>NZ_JAAHHS010000403.1 GCF_010692395.1 Moorena sp. SIO3H5 | reverse complement strand
CGCCGATCCGGTTCCGGTCGAATGACCGATCTTTCCCTACTACCTCGACAGCAAGGAATAATTGCCGCGCCACACTTTTTATTCTTGGTTGCCAACCAATTACCATCAGAGCATCCCTCCCAAATTCGTACTACTATCGACCGTCCCCTACAGGAATTTGTTGAAGCCCAAGTGCAGCAAGTAGTTCGCGACCTTGCCCATAAAAATGTCCATCACGCTGCTGCTATTGTCATTGAAAATAAATCCGGAGAAGTATACGCCTATGTCGGCTCTCCCGATTACTTTTCCGAAGCTGAATTAGGACGCAATGACGGAGTCCAAGCCCTACGTCAACCAGGTTCCACCCTCAAGCCTTTTTTATATAAGTTAGCCCTAGAGCAACGCATTATTCGTCCCAACACCGTCTTAGCCGACATCCCCACCTATTACCCGATTCCCGGAGCTAGACTCTACAGTCCCACCGATTACAGCGAAACCTTTCTCGGACCAGTTCGCATTCGTGTTGCTCTAGCCAATTCCCTTAATATCCCAGCAGTTAGGGTATTGGAAAAAGTTGGAGTATCAAACTTTCTGTTGCACTTACATCAACTAGGCTTTGAACACCTAACCCAGTCTCCAGAACATTATGGATTAGGATTAACCCTAGGTAGTGGTGAAGTTAGTCTTTGGGAACTAGCTCGCGCTTACCTGACCCTAGCACGACTTGGAGAATCCACATCCGTTGTCACTACCCTATCTAGCCCCTCGCCAAATAGGAATGACTTGTCGGTTGATCGAAAACAAGGAAGACAGGGAAGACAGGAAAGACAGGGAAGACAGGAAAGTAAAGAATTGTCAGATCATCAAGCAAGTAAGCAAAGACCACGATTCAACCTACCCTACTCGAAGGCCAAAGGCGAACAACCAAATAACCTTAAACATTCCAACCTTGAACTTTCAACCCTTTCAACCTGGGCATTAATAACAGATATACTGAGTGACCCTCAAGCTCGTGCTCAGGGGTTTGGTGTCGATTCAGTACTTAATTTACCTTTTCCCGCTGCCGTTAAAACTGGCACCTCTTCTAATTTCCGAGATACTTGGACTGTGGGATTCACCAAAAACTATACCGTTGCCACTTGGGTAGGCAATTTTAATGGTGAGCCCATGGAACAAGTGTCTGGAGTGATTGGTGCTGCTCCCCTCTGGCATCGGATTATGTTACACCTGCATCAATCTCAAGAACCTGCTCCGTTTCAAGCTCCTCCCGGTTTAGTCCAACGTCCAGTGTGTGCCCTTTCCGGTTTGCGTCCCACTCCTGCTTGTCCAACTGTTGTCCAGGAATACTTCTATCCAGACGACCTCCAGGATTACGAACGTCAATCCGATACGTTTTATCAGATGACCAGTGTTGGAGCTAATCAGCAATCGCCCCAGTACATCGTTAATTTACCTGATGAGTACAACGAGTGGTTAGCAAGACAACCCCAAGGAAATCTAGCGCCAGGAAAACTGAAAATTTTGTCTCCTCGGGAGGGGGATTTATATGTGCTGTACCCTACTGAATCGGATCAAGATAGCAACAGTGCTGTTCAACGGCTAGAGTTCAAGGTGGCTGGGGTAAAGTCTGAGTCGCTGGAGTGGTGGTTGAATGGTGAAAAGCTAACTAGCGACTCATCCGATTCGTTTTTTTGGCCTCTGGGTTCTGGGGATTGGACATTGGAGGTAAAAAGCGGTGACATTAGCGATCGCGTCACGTTCAAGGTGCAGTTAGCAGAAAATCCACCAACTCGCCGGGGATTTTCTATTGCTAGTCCTAAGTGATTGGTTAATTGTCAATAGTTAATTTACAATCTACCTGCATCCATCGCTTATATCGGGGACTTTCAGTGGTTCGATTTTTTATGGCAAACTTCAGGAAATATATCTTGGCAGCTGCGATGTAGACATTCAGCCAGAAATGATCGACGTTATTGACTTTTTAACAGAAGATAACAATGTTAATAACGTCGATACAATTTTAGGAAGTTTAACTGACCCTAAACTTACTTAAAATAGCATTAATTTAGCCTTAATGGTAGATGTTTACCATGAGCTTGAATATCCCAGAGAAATGATGGAATCAATTGTTAAAGCTCTCAAACCACAGGGAAGAGTTGTGCTAGTAGAATATCGAAAGGAAAACCCACTTATTCCTATTAAGGGCTTGCATAAAATGACTCAAAAGCAAGTAAAAAAAGAAATGGAAGCTGTAAATTTAATTTGACAATAAACCAAAAATGATTTATCCAGCCAACATTTGATGGTGTTTCAAGTTAGTGACAAGTCATTCTAGCCGTTTTAAATTAGGTGAGATACTTTCATTATGGGAGTAGGGAGTAGGCAGTAGCGATGCATCCCTAGTTGATTAACTATTGCTAGCATGCCTATTGCCTTTTTTTAAGAGATTATATTCACTCTTCAAAGAAAAATTCTATAGCTTACCTTCAGAATAACAAGTTTTTTTTAAAATGTAATGTCGGTGATAAAGAACAGGCCAGAAGTTGATTTAGATCACAGCCAATTACTAAAAATGTATTTACATTGAATGAAATTAAATTCCGGAGGAATGAGTAGGTGCTAGAAAAGTTAAACGAGATTAAATCAACGCTAAAAGATGTAAAGGAAAAAGTTGATCTGATAGCTGATAAATATGAGGTTGGAGTAAAACCAAACTTTGAGTGTTCTGTTGATCATAAGAGCATTGATGTTAAAAAACATAACAAATGTTCTGACCAATTAAAAGAACTTGGTTATAAGGAGTTAATTGTGGAAAATGATGGTTGTATTGGACCCTCAGATCTATATCGGTATAAAATTATTGATAACGACGGAAACAAAGTCGTTGAACATTATTCATTAAAAGGGGTCAATGACTTTATAAAAAAACAGAATAAAAAGGCTTAAGCCTCTGAGAGTCTTGATTATAAATTGGTGATAATTTATCGTTTCAGGAATTTTGCATCTACAGTTTAATCAAGAGTTTAATCAAGAAATACGGACATTTTTGATTCAGCGGTTTTGCATCTACAGTTGTCTCATATGACATGACCCTTACTTAACTTAAATCACTGGGTTATAGTCAAAAATCATCACTTAATTGAAGCCACATCATCTCTAATCTAATTAAAAAATAATTTCAACCATAAGGATTGCCGACTCTCGACACACTACGCACTAGCTTTTGCTGATCCTGTTTTTGTTTTTCATCCCCACTATCATTAATAATTACTAGGATAGTAGAAATCTGATTAACATCAGAAGCATCAGGACAAGAAATAATACATAGATTCACACTATGTTCTGCTTGAGTATTATGAGATACTAAGGTTTGAGCTGAATAATCTTGCCGACGTTCTTGTTCACTCTTGGCCGCTAATGCTACATCAAACCATTGGGAGAAATTCCCATTTTTAATGTGGAGCAACTCCGGTAAAGACTTTTGCTCAATATCTTTCAAACCAATGAAATCCTTAGCATGATCATTGGCAAGGATAATCTGACCGGTTTTATTGGTAAAAATTACACCACTAGATACATTAAAGACTAAATCTCGCTGCTCTAGCTGTTGTTGCTTGACTTTACTAAATAGCTTGGCATTTTGGAGCGCTACACCCGCTTGAATATTAAATGCTTCCATCAAGTCTTGATCCCTGCGATCAAAACTTGCCTTCCAGCAATCAGGAGGGTTAGGCCAATCGGCGGGATTGTATGGGGGAAAATTTCCCTGCTTCTTTTTATTGACTAATTGGGTAACAGCAATTAATTGATTATCGGCATTAAACACAGGCATCCCTAACAAACTACAGGTGCGATAACCGGTTTGATTATCAGTTTTTTTGGCAGTTTCTGAATTGGGATGGTCATAGAGATCAAACGGAATTATCAATGGCTGTTTAGTGGTAACAACTTGACCAGCAAAGCCAGCTCCTTTGGGAATCCGAATTTCTTTTAATGTGCCATCAGCAACCGTAATTTTTGTCCATAATTCATCCTGTTCCTCATCTAACATCCAGACTGTACTGCGATCAGCAGACATTAGCTCTTGAGCCTGATTCATCACTTTATTCAAAGTTTCTTCTAGATCCAAGCTACTTTTACCCAGAGATTGTGTCGCATTTATCAATGCTGAAGCTATTCGTTGTTTCTGAGCTGCTTTATAAAATAACCGAGAGGATTTAAGAATCATTTGAATCGAGCGGGCGAATTGTGCAAAAAGTTTTTCATCCTCTGGTGTAAAGCCTTTGGCATCAATTTTATCAGCTAAGGGCGCGTCTAAAACTAGTGGTTGTTTTAACTTATTTAGTAATTGGACAACAGCCACTAAATCTCCTTGTTCATTTAGTAAGGGTAAAGCCAGCATGGTATAAGTACGGTATCCAGTTTTGTTATCCCATTCCTTCGCAGTATTAGAACGGTTATCGTCATATAAATCGTAAGGAATATTGACAGTTTTCTTAGTTTGAGCAACATAACCAGCAATCCCTTTATCCGCAGGCACCCGAATCTCTTCTGAGTCTCCTTCTTCACCCTTAGCCACAATTGACCAGAGTTCATTTTTGGCTTCATCTAATAAAAAAATAGTCGTGCGGTCTGCCTGTAGTATCTCGCCAGTTTTGAAGGTGATAGACCGTAACATTTCATTGAAAATGGAATCAAACCCTTCTCGGTCTAGCAGAGTATCCATCATGGATAAGGTTTGATTAAAAACTCCTAAGTCTAATTCAAGGTTGGAAACAATATGTTTAAAACTTTCTGGGGTCAGGTGTTGAAGAGACTCATAGATAGTTTCCTTAGTGGTAGCCGCTAAGGCTGGATTCAGTTTCCCTTGTCGTCTGGCTTCTGAATACCGTTGAATTTCGTCTAACGCCTTTTTTAATTCTCGCTTTTCCCATTCTTGGCTAGTGGTCAAAAACTGATAATCTTGATGACTTAAGCTTTTCCCAAGCGCCCATCTTAATGCATCCTGTAACTTTTGTCCTCGCAGAAGACAGGATTTATCCTGACAATCGGAGTCTAACCAAGCAGCAATTTTATTACTATATGGTCGCAAATTTGCTAATTCTTTATCTACCCAAATTTGGTTAAAAACAGCTTGATAAATACGGTTATAAATTATTAATTTTCCTTGATTTTCAACCACTAATCCCGATAGCCGCAATTCTATTTGTTCAGAACTGTCATCAGAGGCTATTTCTCCCCGTTGCAGAATTTCCTGATACAAACCCAGTAATCGCCCAGCCCGTTGCTCAGTTTTAAGAAGACGATCGCGAATAGTTTTAAGATGCTCCGGATTATCATGGGATTTCCAATCATCAATCACTTGCGATCGCACTAATTTATCAACCCACTCTGACTCACCACCTGTGGGGATAGTAGATACAGAATCCAACAGGATTTTACAAAGCTTTTGGGTCAAGAAAGGTTGACCTCCACTCCAGTACAAGACCTGTTTCAGGACATCCTGGGGATTACTAATTTTTCCTTGTAATCCTTGCGCTAATCCCTGGGCTTCGTCCAACTGAAAGCCATATAGCTGAATCGCCTGACCAATATTAAAGGGTGTGCGTTTTTTATCTTGAATTAAATCTGATGGTGTTGCTACTCCAAGTAGCGCAAACGTAAGGCGTTGGTAGTCTGACTTATCCACACGTTGGTTATAGCAGGCGCGAATAAAGGCGAAAAAATCATCAGTTGGGAAATCGAGGCTAAGAACGCTATCAATTTCATCAATAAAAATTACAATATTTTGAGTAACTTGCTGGAGCAAAACCTCTTCAAGAAATTCTCTTAATCGCCGCACCGCAAATATCATTGCTCGCTCGCGCCACCAAGTGCGTAAATTAATATCTAGCTCGAAGTCTCTAGCCAGAGAGCGAACAATATTGGCATACCATTGATCAAGAGTAACATGCTGAGTACCATCCATGGATAAATCAATTACTGCACAGGCAACCCCATCTGCTTCAAGCCTGCGCATTACTTGCACTCGTAAGCTAGATTTTCCAGTCTGTCTTGAATTCAATACATAACAAAATTGTCCAGCCTTTAATCCTTCATATAAATCATTATCTGCTTGTCGCTTCACATAGGTAAGAGCATCGGCTGGTAAAGTCCCTGAGTATATATATTCGTAGGTCATTTTATTTGTTAACTGTTGTTCGCGTAGGGTGGCCTTTTGGCCAAGATTGTTCGCCTTTGGCGTCCGTTGTCGGGTAGGTTTAAGGGTTAAGGTTTAAGGTTTAAGGTTTAAGGTTTAAGGTTTAAGGGTTAAGGTTTAAGGTTTAAGGTTTTTCGCCCTAGGTGTCTGTTGTCGGGTAGGTTTAAGGGTTAAGGTTATATCAATACAGAATGCTTCAACTATGTATGGATTCTGAACTGACCCACTCAGGATTCAGGTTCAATCCGCTGGCAAAGGCGATCGCAAAAATACTTGTGATATAAATCACAACGAGGCATGACGCTATTTCCTTGCAACTTTACTAACCCCATGCTGTATAACTTAAAGGCTTGCTCCGATGGGATACTTACCCAGCCGTTTGCTTGAACTACCTTCTCCAAGGCAGTTTCCAATTCTCGAGACTGTTTGAGATTTCCTAGGTGGCGTCGCAGATGGTCACTGAATGGTCCGGCTTCTGTGGGTGCTAGCTCTAAC
>NZ_JAAHHS010000402.1 GCF_010692395.1 Moorena sp. SIO3H5 | reverse complement strand
TCTTCTTACAAGTTCGAGTAAGAGGCAAAAAATAACAGTTAAGAGCAATAATCACTTAAAAATTCAGCAGCAGCTTCATGCTTTAGCGATTAATGTGATTCCTTTACTGGGGACAGTAGCAGCAGTGGCAATAGCCTCGCAGTTAGGTATTGGTCTAGTGGAGATAGGACTGTTGCTCAGTATGTATATATTGACATTAGTCGGGATTAGTGTGGGTTTTCATCGGCACTTTGCCCACTGCGCCTTCCAAACGAATACTGCTATCCGAGTCATCCTTGCTATCTTTGGCTCTATGGCTTGCCAAGGTCCGGTCATTTATTGGGTTAGCAATCATCGACGTCATCACCAATACAGCGATCGACATGGAGATCCCCATTCACCCTATTGCGATGGAGATCAAAGCCTCAGTCCGATTCAAGGTCTATTGCATGCTCAGATTGGCTGGACGTTTACTCACGAAATTACCAACACTTTCTTCTTTGCCAAAGACCTGCTTCGAGATCCTCTGATTTCAAAGGTTAACAATCTTTACTACTTTTGGAGCTTTATAGGTGTTGTCATCCCTAGCATTCTCGGAGGAATGCTGACGGGAACGAGTATGGGTGTACTCTCCGGATTTCTTTGGGGGGGCTGTGTGCGACTCTTCCTTTCATACCATTTTACAAATAGCATTAACTCAATCACCCACCTCTATGGCAGCCGTCCCTTTGATACTAGCGAGCAAAGTACAAACAATCTCTGGTTAGCTATCCCCACTTTTGGCGAAGCTTGGCACAACAACCATCATGCTTTCCCAAATTCAGGAAAGTTTGGATTGCAATGGTGGCAAATTGACCTGGGTTACTGGGTGATCCGCTCTCTTGAATTCGCTGGCTTGGTCTGGGAGGTTAAGACTCCTACAGCAAGAATGATAGAGGCTAAAAAGGCTGCGTAGCTGATATTTCAGCAATTCTTTTCAAGCGTACTAATCAAAATTACTTGCATAGGTGAAAACAATGGAATTTCAAACTTCTCAACTTAACGAAATGTCTACAATTTCTGGAAATAACAATGGCAATGGCAATGGATATGCACCCAAGCAGCCTGCAAAGGCAAAAGAAATTAAAGCTTGGTTAGTCTCCTATCTAGCTGAACTTCTGGAAATTGAATCAGATGAGATAGATGTGACAATTCCCTTCGATCGCTATGGTCTAGATTCTTCTGCAGCAGTTGGTCTTACTGGTGACCTTGAAGATTGGCTGGGATCTGATCTAGATCCAACCCTAATGTACGATTATCCCACTATTGAAGCGTTGGCAAACCATGTGGCTTCTTAAGGCAAAGTAAAGGGGTAAGTATCCGTATTGTTAGAGGAATCAACCCATAAATAAACTCTCCCTGAAATACCAGGTTTCTGAAATGGTAATTAACGGGCGTAAATCAGTTTGTCAAAAATAGGACAATCTTATGAATTCCATGAAAACTCTAAATCCCGATGGTTCGACTCAGGCAGATCGGATTGATTACAAGGGAGCCTCTGCTGAGGCAATTCAGCATCATTATGATGCAGGTAATGATTTTTATAGACTTTGGCTCGATAATAGTACTAACGCCTATTCTTCTGCCCTTTGGCAAGAAAATGACACCCTTGAATCAGCGCAGTTAAGAAAGATTGATTTTCATATCAACCAAGCCCGAGCTAGCGGCGCTAAAAGAGTATTAGATGTGGGTTGTGGCTGGGGTGGCACCCTGAAACGCCTTGTGGAAATGCACAATGTTGAGCATGCCGTAGGTCTGACATTGAGTAAGGCTCAGGCAAAGTGGATTGAGTCGTTCAACCAGCCAGGAATTGAAGTTAAGTTAAAAAGTTGGTCTGACTACTTTCCAGAAGAACCTTTCGATGCAATTATCTCAATCGGTGCCTTTGAGCATTTTGCTAAACTGGAACTCTCGCAAGAGCATAAAATAGAGTGTTATCGGACATTTTTTCAGCGCTGTCATGAGTGGCTCAAACCAGGTGCCTGGATATCGCTCCAAACCATCGTCTATGAGAACTCCCGAAGAGAAGACTTCAGTAAGTTTTTTGCTGAGGAAATATTTCCAGAATCGGATTTACCTCGTCTAGGGGACATTGCTAAAGCAACTGAGAGAATTTTCGAGATTGTAGCCCTAAAAAATGACAGAAAACACTACGAACGCACCCTCAAGGTATGGCTAAAAAGGTTAAAAGCGAACCGTAAAGAAGCCGTAAATATGGTGGGAGAGAAAGTGGTGGCTAGATATGAAAAATACCTCAGCATTTGTATCATTGGTTTCCACACTGGAACTATGAACCTGTCGCGACTTACCCTGCGTCGGATTGACAATCCTCAAAAGTAATTGGCTAGCATATCGACTTCGATCGCTTTTATCAAATGAATATTAACTAAGTTAATTTTGAGTTAAAGTTACTGAGGAAAGTCATGTTTAGTACCAATCGAGTATCAGATATTGACCAATCTGTGAATAGATCAACTAGTCAAGGAAACACTGTTCTGAGAATCCTTGAGAAAAACTATCGGAATAATCTCGATTCTGACTATACCGAGAGAATCGAAAAGCTAGACAAGAACTTCAAATACAGTAGCAACAGCAATCATTATTGGAGCGAGCCAGAGCTTTCACTTCTTTACGGCACGCCACTCTACGAAGCTGCTTCTCCATCTCAAAAGATAGCTCTCAATCACCTTTTTTGGGTTGTTGTATACAAGACTATCGCCGACAGTGAAGTTGAAATCACTCATTACAACCTGATAACAGCAGGCTCTTTAACTGCTATGGGTGCTGATTATGAAACGATCGCCCACCAGCTAGAGCATGAAACCGATCAGGAACGCAGTCATATTCATGCCTTTTACAAGGTTAGTTACCAAACCCAGAAAGCTTTGCTGGGTAAGCAAGCATTTATCGATTCCCTGAACAAGAAGTCCTCTAAGCATAACTGGGGAAGTTTGGAGTTTGCAAATTACCAGTCCTTTGTTTTGGAGTTCATCCCTAAGATGATGCTCAAAGGTAAAGAACAATACAATTCCCCATATTTAAGAAAATTTTCTGAAGAAAACAAACCCATCTCAACCTCCACTAACGGCTTTTTCAATGGGTTGCGGGTAAATCTACCTCAATCTTTGCCACAATTCTTTGCGTTTAACTGGGGCAGTTCACCTTTCTTGGCTTGTAATTACTATACTGTGCGCTACCTAGCTAATCTTGCTCTTAAAAATTACGAACACAAAATACATATGTACTGCAAGAAATTGCATAAACAAAACCAGTTTGTGCCAGTGCCAACAACTATCTCCCACTACCACTTTTTAGATGAAGCTTTTCATACTACAACTTCTCTATTTCTTGCCCGAGATCTCCATAAACATCTACCAGAATCTGGAGCATATGAGAAATTTGTAGCAAATGTGAAAGTATACATGACTCAGTGTCAAAATCTTAGCCAGCTTTCCGGAGTACTACCGAATAGCTTTATTGGTGTTAGCAGCTTTCTGATGGTTTATATCTATAAACTGCTACAAAGTCCTCTCTTTGGCATGTCTGCTGTTGAAGCACTCCACTGGATGGAGAAGTGCTTGTGTCATGAGCACGATGGTTTTCATGTCAATCTCAAGTTTCACCAGAGACTGTTGTCAGATATACGCAACTTTGCTGCTCAAATTGACTACCTGTGGCCTGTTAACCGTGAAATGCGCCTGATGGCTTCTGGAGCCTCTATTGACAGAGCGATCTCGAAAAATGCTAAAGCCTTTAAGGAGTTTTCTAGGTCTGTCTCCCGTTATCAAGCCTAAAGCAATCTCAATCAATCTGACTAGCTGAGTGTTGAAACAATGCAGACAAGAGATAGTTCTGAAATGGAAAAAATAGCGGTCATAGGAGTTAGCTGTCGCTTTCCCGGTGCTAAAAATCCAGAATCTTTCTGGCAGCTCTTACGTAACAGGGTGGATGCTATCACCGAGCTGCCGTCAGAGCGGTGGGATATTGATGCTTTTTATGACCCGGATCTTGCTACCACAGGAAAAATGAATAGTCGATGGGGTGGTTTTCTAGAGCAAGTGGAGCAGTTCGACTCCCACTTCTTCGGTATTTCACCCCGAGAGGCGGAGCGTATGGATCCCCAGCAAAGACTCCTGTTGGAGGTTGCTTGGGAAAGTTTAGAAAATGCAGGAATAGCACCTTCAGAGCTAAATGGTAGCCAAACAGGAGTTTTTATAGGTGTCACTAACTATGACTACGGTATTATTTTAGCTAAAAAAATAGCCCTGATAAATGCTTACAATGGCATTGGCAACAGTTTTAGCATTCTTGCTAATCGTCTATCCTATGTGCTGAATCTGCGGGGAACTAGTCTAGCCATAGATACAGCTTGCTCATCATCTCTGGTGGCACTCCATTATGCTTGTCAGAGTTTGCTTGGCTTTGAGTCCAACCTGTGTTTAGTTGGGGGAGTAAACCTGATTTTATCTCCAGAGGCGACCATCAC
This sequence comes from Moorena sp. SIO3H5, assembly GCF_010692395.1. Taxonomy (GTDB): domain Bacteria; phylum Cyanobacteriota; class Cyanobacteriia; order Cyanobacteriales; family Coleofasciculaceae; genus Moorena. Next base: position 2,180 of record NZ_JAAHHS010000402.1, on the reverse strand, counting down.
GTGTTCTCAAGCAAAGATGATGGCCCCTGATGGTCGCTGTAAAACCTTTGATGCTAGTGCCGACGGCTATGTGCGAGGGGAGGGATGCGGGGTAGTTGTCCTCAAGCGTCTTTCCGATGCTCTCAGGGATGGAGACAATATTCAGGCAGTGATCAGAGGCTCAGCGGTTAACCAAGATGGCCTAACTAATGGAATCACAGCACCCAATGGTCCTTCCCAGCAAGCGGTGATCCGTAAGGCTCTGGAAAATGGTTCGGTGCGACCAGAGCAAATTAGTTATGTGGAGGCTCATGGCACTGGAACATCTCTGGGAGACCCAATCGAGGTTAAATCCCTAAAAGCAGTGCTGATGCAAGACCGTCAGCCCGATCAGCCCTGTTGGATTGGCTCCGTCAAAACCAATATTGGTCATTTAGAAGCGGCAGCCGGGATTGCTGGCTTGATCAAAGTGGTTCTCTCACTGCAACATGGGGAGATTCCAGCCAACCTCCACCTGAAGCAGTTGAATCCATATATCCGAATTAAAAACACCCCATTGTCTATTCCAACTGAGTTACAGAAATGGTCAACAGGTGAAGAACCACGGTTGGCAGGAGTTAGTTCTTTTGGCTTCGGCGGTACGAATGGTCATATCATACTGGAGGAAGCACCAAAACAATTCAAAAGTCGTTCGCGTAGCGTCGGCTTTGCCGAATCCCCCCTAGCCCTACTTAACAAGGAATTCAAAAGTCGTTCGCGTAGCGTCGGCTTTGCCGAATCCCCCCTAGCCCCCCTTAACAAGGGGGGTAAGTCAAAAGTTAAAAGTGAAGAGTTTATTGAGCGTCCGTGTCATATCTTAACTCTGTCTGCTAAGTGCGACAAAGCACTGCAAGAGTTAGCACAACGTTATCAGGAATTTTTGGATACTAACCCCACGACATCTATTGCAGATATTTGCTTTACGGCCAATACAGGGCGTACGCATTTTAAGCACCGCCTGGCCGTAGTAGCTCAATCAACCGAGCAGTTGCGCCAACAGTTAAAGGCAATCGAGACGGTCGGGAAAACAACTGGACTGGTTATGGGTCAAGTGACCACGAGGAAGCGCCCCAAAATTGCCTTTTTATTCACTGGCCAAGGTTCACAGTATGTGAACATGGCAAGGGAACTCTACGAAACTCAACCAACCTTCTGCAAAACCCTTGAGCAATGTGATGCCATTCTACGTGCCTATCAACAGAAGCCTCTGCTTGATCTGTTGTATCCAGAACCAGGGGAAACCTCACCAATAGATGAAACTGCCTATACTCAACCAGCTCTATTTGCCATCGAATATGCCCTAGCTCAGTTGTGGAAATCTTGGGGCATTGAACCGGATGTGGTTATGGGTCACAGTGTCGGGGAATATGTGGCCGCCTGTGTAGCAGGAGTGTTTAGCCTCGAAGATGGCTTGAAGTTGATTGCCTCTAGAGGGAGTTTAATGCAAGCTCTCCCCCCAGACGGTGAGATGGTGGCGGTGTTAGCTTCTCCCGGCCAAGTGGAAAAGGCGATCGAAGCCTACGCAGAAAAAATAGCGATCGCAGCCATTAACGGTCCGATGAGCTTGGTGATTTCCGGTCAGCGTCAAGCTATAAACGCCGTCTGTGCCACCCTAAAAACGGACGGAGTGAAGATCAAACCTTTGCAGGTTTCCCATGCTTTCCACTCCCCCTTGATGGAAGCAATGCTGGGGTCCTTTGACGCAGTGGCGCAAGAGGTGACTTACTCCCAGCCGCGAATAAAATTAATTTCCAATCTTACCGGACAACCCGCCACTGCTGAAATCGCCACCCCTGACTATTGGTGTAGGCATGTGAGGAAGCCGGTGCAGTTTGCCACTAGCATGAAGACGCTGCATCAGCAGGGGTATGAGGTGTTTCTGGAGTGCGGACCGAAGCCGATCTTGTTAGGGATGGGTCGTCAATGTCTGCCAGAAGGTGTAGGAGTTTGGTTGCCCAGTCTACGTCCGAAACAACAAGAGTGGCAACAACTGCTACAGAGTTTGGCACAGTTATATGTGCGGGGCATAGCTGTGGACTGGTCGGGTTTTGATCGGGACTATCCCTGCCAAAAGATAGTATTGCCCACTTATCCCTTCCAACGGCAACGGTATTGGATAGAAACAAATATTCAAAACCATAAAAAACAATTTTTCTCAAAGA
>NZ_JAAHHS010000401.1 GCF_010692395.1 Moorena sp. SIO3H5 | reverse complement strand
TGGAAAACTCGCTCAAATTCAAATTAAGAAATTTATTCCCCTAGAGGGGAAAACTACTCTACGTCATTCTCCCAGTGACAAAAGAGTCGATCAGTTTCGGGTTCGTGGTTTAATTCACGATGTCAAGCCAGAAGCAGTGGTGGCTTATGTAGAACGCAATCACCTGCCTCCTAGAGGAAAAGCCAAAAGTTATCCATGGCAGCCTTTTTTGTTAAGTCTCCAGGGGTCTTTGCCAGAACCAGCAGAAAAGGATGATTTCTGGGAATTTTTTTGTAGACGAGTAGGGGAGCAACTCCACATAGAGGAAGCTCATCCAGTTAACGTAAATCTAGAAGACTCAAATTTCTATTCACATTACTCCGAAGAAAAAACTGACTATCAACCTCAACCAAGCCCTCAAACTAAACCCAATGAAGTTATCATGATTCAAGGCAGAAAACCCGAAATTACCGTCAAGTTTACCCAAAAACCTAATTTACCAGAGCAAGGCAAGAAAGTTACCTTACTACTAACTGGTGACAATGGCATAACCGTTCAGGCAGAACTTAATCGCAAGACCCTCAAAAAGCAAGTAGAAAAGATGGATAGCTTTGCTGATTGGGTAGCGGCTTTGAGTGGAAAGATAGCCAGGGTTTCTCCAGAAGGAGTAATTGAGTTAGAAGGTGCAGGAGTTAATGTATTTGAGAAAAAACCAAAAGTTACCGAATCAACTAAGCCAAAAGAGTCTGAGAAGCCTTCTAGCAACCCAGAAACAATTAAGCAAGAAAAATCACAACAACCTGCTCAAAAGCAGAATAAAGTGTTTCGTCTGATTGATTAGGATAGGTGTTGGTTGTAAGGAGTAGGGAGTAGCCCACAGGGGTAGGTTGTTTACCTCAGGGGCAAATGGGGAGTGTGGGAGGGGTGGGGAGATGGGGATATAGGGAAATGGGGAGATGAGGAGATGAGGAGATGAGGAGATGAGGAGATGAGGAGATAGGCAGATGGAGCGACAGGGAGATGGGGATATAGGCAGATAGGGAGATGAGTAGCCGTAGTTTCCAGAATTGGGATCAGTAACACTAGTCTGACTTGGCTCTTTTTTTTTGGTCACTTTTTTTGGGTGGTATCGGATATTTGTGTCTTAAGTACCTGTTCACAACCTCTTGATCACATCTTTAAGGTTTAATTTATCAATAAAGATTTTTATCAAGGTGATCAAGGTCTACTATAATAATCGAAGCTAAAAAAGAATATTTCTCAACTTTAACCCCATGACAATTAATCGACGAAAAATACTACAAATTACTGCTGTGGGTAGTTTAGGCACCCTAGCCGCTTCTAGTCTAATTCGCCCTGGTTCAAGCAAGGAGTTAATTGCAGCAGCTGGTAGAGATCCTTATGCTGCAGAGGTTGATCAGGGCTTAAGGTATTTCCGACAACAAGCTCAAGTACAGCTACCCCTTGTCGAAGACTTAGTGAAAGCAATTCGCAGTGGCAATTTGGAAAATGCCAAAGACGCCTATGTCAAAGCCCGTCCTCCTTACGAGCAAATCGAAACCTACGCAGCCAGCTTTGAAGAAACTGACCGGGATATTGATGCTCGCCCCTCTGCTTTTGATGGCGGGGAGGATAACCCAGAATTTAAGGGATTTCACCGGCTCGAAGTTCTCTTGTACCGGGAAGGGAAGGTGAAACCAGCGCTCCCTTATGCTAAAGAGTTGGTCGAGAGCGTCAAAACCCTAATCAAAGATTTAGATCAGCGGCAGAACTTCAATTCCACCTTGAACTTTGAGGGGATGATTGCTTTGGCGACAGAAGTAGTAGCCAAGAAGATTTGTGGCGAAGAAGAAACTTGGTCGGATCAGAGCCTGTTAATCTTCTCAGATAACTGGATCGGAATTTTCAGCCAGTATGCTCCTTATTCCCCAAGAGTGGCAGACAAAGACCCCAGTGTGGATCAAGAGGTTAAGGCAGCTTATAAAGCAGCAAAAGGCAAGCTTAAACCTTACTTCACCCAGGGCGAAGTCGCAGCTCAACCCTATAGTTCTCTCGACATTAGTCAGCGAAAAGATATTGTGGACGTCGGCTATCGGTTCCGCAGAGCGTTGTACAAAGCAGCAAAGGTTTTAGAACTACCCATTGGTTTTGAAGTTTAGGGAACGGTGGCACGGTGGCACGGTGTTAGCTGTTGGGTTTTGAGTTCATGGTTTTTGCCCTTAATCCTACTCATGCTTAATACCATTGGCCTAAGACGATCATGGCTATTCCGGTCAACGACCAGCAAAAAGCGCGGCAGAGAGTAATAAATGTAATCTCTGCCGCGATTCTGGCTCGTTATAAGACATAAGAGAAGATGTCTAGGATAGACATTATATGTATTGCTAAAATTTGTCAAGTGTTACCAAAGGGGTTTATTATAGAATTTCTGATCACATTAAACCCATTAGGGTGGTTATAGCCATCGGGGATTAAATCAAGCAGCATTGAGGCTTGAGTCCGTTACTAAACCATAAATGTAGTTTTACAGGCCATATTTAACCGCTATATGTACTGCATAAGTGGCCAATACTTAAGTCTTATTAAATCATAGTTAAATTGTACGATTTCAGATATAGCTCAGATACATAAGTCAAGTTTGAGCTAACTGACACCAGTAGATATTCCTATTTTAACAGAATTTTCCGCAACTATTAGAAAAACTAATGATAACTCTTATTTATAAAATAAAAACTGATGATAGGCATTGACAACAATTTTGGGTAATTTGGGATTAGGTTAAATCCCTGTAACTTTTGACATACAAGAGTTTTAGATATTTTTTGAATCTAACAAATGCTAATTATTAGCAATAAATATTACAAAATATTGCAACTTACTTTAAATTGCCTCTCTGATGCTGCACAATCGATTCATGTGATTTCACCTCAACCCTCGATAGGAGGTGGTGAAACAATGAAGCAATTAAGGATCGAGTAAGGATCGAGTATGCAAACATACGGTAATCCCGAGGTTAAATATGACTGGTGGGCTGGTAACGCCCGCCTGGCCAACTTGTCTGGCAAATTCGTAGCTGCTCATGTCGGCCAAGCAGCCCTGATCGTTTTTTGGGCTGGAGCATTTACTCTGTTTGAAATTTCTTGGTATGATCCCACCCTGCCAATGGGTGAGCAGGGGCTGATTCTGCTGCCCCACTTAGCTACTTTGGGCTGGGGTGTAGGCTCAGGCGGTCAGATAGTAGATACTTACCCCTATTTTGTGATTGGCGCTCTACACCTGATCTCCTCGGCTGTTCTGGGAGCGGGTGCTCTGTTCCATTCCGCTAAAGGTCCAGCACAATTGAAAGATGCTGGCGGTCGTGCTGCTAAATTCCACTTTGAATGGAATGACCCTAAGAAGTTAGGCTTTATTCTTGGGCATCATCTCATTTTCCTAGGAGTAGGCGCTCTGTTATTGGCGGCGAAAGCCATGTACTTTGGCGGATTATACGATGCCACAATTCATGATGTTAGGCTCGTTACCAGTCCAAATCTTAATCCATTGGCAATCTATGGCTATCAAACCCATTTTGCCTCGGTGGATAACTTAGAAGACTTGGTGGGCGGTCACATCTATGTTGGCTTGCTACTCGTTGGTGGTGGTATTTGGCACATCCTGATCCCACCACTGAAGTGGGCAAAGAATCTCGTCAGCTTCGAGGGAGAAGCAGTTCTTTCCTACTCTCTCGGCGGTATTGCTCTGGCAGGATTTGTAGCAGCTTACTTCTGCGCAGTTAATACCCTAGCCTATCCCGTCGAATTTTATGGTCCTGCCTTAGAAGTCAAGCTTGGTGTTTCCCCATATTTTGCCGACACTATTGAGTTGCCTTTGGGTGCCCACACTCCTCGCTGCTGGTTGGCCAATGCCCACTTCTTCCTAGCTTTCTTCTTTCTTCAAGGTCACCTATGGCATGCATTGCGTTCCATCGGTGTTGACTTTAAGAAATTTGAGGAAGGCTTGAATTAATTAGCTAGTAAAAAGCAGCCCTCTCTAGGTAGTAGGTGTTAGGTGCTGTCCAATCAATCTAACACCTACTAAACCAAAAATTTCCTGGGCTGCTGAGTAGCACTCTACCAAATTTATGTGTTAGATAGAGATACTCGGTTTTCATGACAACAAATAGTATTCCATCAGCAACTAATCCGGATTGGTTGCTTGGTAATGCCCGTCTTAGGGACTTATCCGGTCAATTATTAGGAGCTCATATTGCTCATGCTGGTTTGATTATGTTCTGGGCAGGCGCAACTACCATAGCGGAAATTTCCCAGCTTGTGCCTGGTCAGCCCATGTCTGATCAAGGATTAACCTTGTTACCCCACTTAGCCACTTTAGGCTGGGGTGTCGCACCCGGTGGTGTCGTCACAGATACCTATCCCTATTTTGTGATTGGGATTTTGCATCTAGCTGCATCCGCTGTTTTGGGTGCAGGTGGTCTATTTCATGTTTTTAGTGGTGTTGCAAATTTGAAAGATGGCAGTGGACGCGCCCCTAAATTCCACTATGAATGGACTGACCCCAAGAAGCTCAGCTTTATTTTAGGACATCATCTGATTTTCCTAGGTGTGGGTGCATTGTTGCTGGTAGCTAAAGCAATGGTCTTTGGTGGCATTTATGACGCTGCTGTTGGCGATGTACGTATCATTACCAGCCCAACGCTTAACCCAGTGACTATCTTTGGTTATCTCTTTGGCATTGTCGATGGGGCTTGGAATCCTCTGGGAATGGCAGCTGTCAATAATTTAGAGGATGTCATTGGTGGTCATATTTGGATTGGGATGATGTGTATTGGTGGCGGAATTTGGCATATTGTCTCCACTCCATTTAACTGGGCTAGGAGTGCCCTCCAGATTGAAGGAGAAGCAATTCTCTCCTACAGTTTAGGGTCTCTAGCCTTCATGGCTTTTGTGTCTGCTGCTTTTGTTGCTAACAACACTACAGTCTTTCCCACTGAATTTTACGGTTCTAACCGTCTGGTAGCAGCAAATATTCAGTTTTTCTTGGGACTCTTGTTCTTAGGGGGGCACCTGTGGCATGCTGTCCAAGCCCGTTCTGGCAGTGTATTAATGAGTACTCAAATTAAGTACTTACAGAAGCTGTCGAAATCCCAAGACAATCCAACGACAGAGCCTTCGTCATAATTTCTTTGAAAAAATACTTGCAAAATATTTGCATTAATTGGTATACTTAAAATGTAAGTTGCCATGTAGACGAGACACAGAGCCAGGGTTTCTTCTCTAGACAGGAAGCTAGTCCTCCTTATGGTAAACCAACAGCCAATCAGATCACTAGGGTGGTGATCTGATTTTTGTTTTTTAGCTATTTATTAAGAAATATTTTTATTAAAAATCCCAATTCCTATGAAATCAGAAACTTCATGGAAAACTGAAGCACCCGTCAGCCGTGGGCTATTTGCTACTTGAGGTGCTGACGTAAAAAAGATTAAACCAATGCTTAGTTGTTGTCTTAATGCAGCGCGGTCTTGGGGGTTTCCCCCAAGACCGTAATGGTGCGCTTATTTAAAAACTGTTCGCGTAAGGTGGCACAGGCTTCTAGCCTGTGATGTAGCGCATTAGCTGATAACTTATAACTTACGGTGACCTAACTTGCGTTCGCTTAGCGTGCCCTACGGCCAATCGCATCTGAAGCGGCAGAGCCGAACGCATTATCCTCAAACAATTTTAGACGTAGCTTGATGACTACACTTACATGGTCGTGAGTTAACCCTAGCAGGATTGAGAGTTGCCTCATAGTCATAACAATTGATTGCTTCTTCTGTTAGCGCCTTTGATGGATGCACTGTACACTTGAGGCGATAATCTCCAGTAAAAAAGGCGCAGCGACTACAGGGAATTTGATGCAATTGTCTCAGATGAGCGACACCGTCTAGAAAGGTGACCCTAATCCGCCATAATGCTATTCCGATTAATGTCCAAGCAGCTATGCAGCACAGAAACGTTAGTAAATTTTGAATAACCTGAGAAAGAAGTATCTCGAACATGCTTAACTACTAACTAATAAGATTTCAATTTATGGATGCTACAGATAGTTTAAGTATTCAGCTATCAGGTATAGCGCTACGCGCAAGGCAAAAGGCAAAAGGCAAGAGGCAAAAGTTCATGTGCATTAGCTTTTGCTGCTTCTATCAATGTCCTAACTTTAATGCGTAGTGCTATATTAACCCAAGGCTTTTAGCTGAACGCGCACGCGTGCACGTAGCGCATATGCTTACCTAACTACTAATCGCTAATGGCTCAGGGACTGGTGATGATAGGGATTCCCAAAACCGGACGATTTGCCGTCCTACTCGATTGGGATGAAAATAGTGGCAAAAGTGACCCCCTTCGGGATATTCCCATAAGCGATCGCATTCTTTTAACCAAGATTTCCATCCTTGCAAAGCATTAGAATCAACAATAATGTCATCTTTGCAACCACATACCATTAATGGCACTTGCACCGCTTTTGGTGGTACACTAACCCGTTTATATAGGGAATGAGGAGAGGGAGAAAAAGCTAAATCCTGCTCTAGGATGGTTACTAAACCTTTCGTGATACGGTGATTGTGATGACCAAAGAGGCTCTTAACCATTTGGCTAAGCAACACTTGGCGAGTGCAGGGTAAAAGTTGGAGCTGCACATAGTAGTGGGCTTGCCAGTCAACTGCAGGATTAACACCTACTGATAATAGAGTTAAAGAA
>NZ_JAAHHS010000400.1 GCF_010692395.1 Moorena sp. SIO3H5 | reverse complement strand
CCCTTGAACAAATCTATGCATAGATTAAAAACCAGCTAGGTAGAAATAAGAGTAATATGCTCAAGGTTGACGGTTTAGCGTCAGCCGTCAATCTTCAAAAAAAAATTTTTATCCTTAACAAAAAACGATGAGAATCAATGATGCAGTCCCCAAACAAGGGTCCAAAAAGCGGCGACGCCGTGTAGGTCGTGGCATTGCCGCTGGTCAAGGGGCTAGCTGCGGTTTTGGAATGCGTGGTCAAAAATCCCGTTCAGGTCGAGGGACAAGACCTGGTTTTGAAGGGGGTCAGATGCCCTTATATCGCCGTATCCCCAAGTTAAAACACTTTACGGTCATTAACCCCAAACATTACACTACAATCAACGTAGGTAAGTTGGCATCACTTCCCGCCAATACTGAGGTAACTTTGGAATCCTTGTTGGAGACAGGTTTAGTCACCACCAATGATGGTCCATTAAAACTACTCGGTGATGGCGAGCTGAATGTGCCACTCAATATAAAAGCTGCTGCCTTTACAAGTGGTGCCCGCCAAAAAATCGAGGCGGCTGGTGGCAGCTGGGAAGTTATAGCTAAGTAACCCCTTTAGCCCTTATGCTCCTGTATCTTGAAGAGGTACCTTAAATGACTGTCAGTCGAGACAAAGCCCCAACTGCTCAAGAGACGTTTATGCAAATGGCTCAAGCGGCTGGCCTTAGAGGTCGGCTGCTTGTCACCGTTGGTTTGTTAATTTTAGCCCGCTTGGGTGTCTTTCTTCCTGTACCAGGAATTGATCGAGCCAGATTTTCAGCAGAACTCCAGAATAGCCCGTTTGTTGGTCTTTTGGACTTTTTCTCTGGTGGTGGTTTTTCCGCCCTAGGGATTTTTGCCTTGGGAATTTTGCCTTATATTAATGCTTCGATTATCCTACAACTGCTAACGGCAGCAATTCCTTCTTTAGAAAATTTGCAGAAAAATGAAGGTGAAGCAGGGCGTCGAAAAATCGGTCAGATTACCCGTTATGTTGCCCTAGGCTGGTCTGTGATTCAAAGTATTGGCTTATCGTTGTGGGCACAGCGCTTTGCTGTTGAACCAGGCGCATTCTTTGTGTTTGAAACTGTACTTGCCCTCACAGCTGGCTCTATGTTTGTGATGTGGCTATCAGAGTTAATTACCGAACGAGGTATTGGCAACGGAGCTTCACTATTGATTTTTGTCAATATTGTTGCTGTTTTGCCCCGCACCTTGGGTCAAACCATTGAACTGGCTCAGACCGGTGGTCGAGAAACGGTGGGTAAGGTAATTGTGCTGCTGTTAGTTTTCCTAGTCATGATTGTCGGTATTGTCTTTGTCCAAGAAGGAAGCCGACGAATTCCGATTATTACTGCCAGACGTCAAGTTGGTAAGCGCCTAATCCGGGAGCGGAAAAATTATTTGCCCCTAAGGCTAAACCAAGGTGGCGTGATGCCAATTATCTTTGCCTCAGCCGTCTTAATCCTACCCACATCCCTAGCTGGGATAACTAGTGGCGATAATAGCAATGGATTGTTAGGCTCAATCAATCAAGTCCTAATCCAGATTGCTAATTATCTGAACCCCAATGGTCAAACTCCTTGGGTCTATGTTGCTGTCTATTTAGTCTTGATTTTGTTCTTTAGCTACTTCTACGCCTCCCTGATTATAAACCCAGTAGATATGTCCCAGAATTTGAAGAAAATGGGGGCAAGTATCCCTGGTATTCGACCAGGAAGGGCTACGAGTGAATATATAGAAAGAGTTTTGAACCGACTGACCTTATTAGGAGCAATTTTCCTAGGACTGGTAGCTGTAGTACCAACTGCCGTCGAAAGCGCCACTGGTGTAACCACATTTAGGGGATTAGGTGCCACATCCTTGCTGATTTTGGTGGGGGTTGCCATCGATACAGCCAAGCAAATTCAAACCTACGTGATTTCCCAGCGTTACGAAGGTATGGTCAAGCAGTAAACCGATTGGGCAATGGGCGCAGCAGCTTTTTTAGGTGGATGAGCCTCAAATTTTCGGGTCAGTTGGTTGTTGTTCATTGCCTAGGACAAAAACCAACTGACACATTACCCATGACACATGACACATGAAGAGATTAATCTTTTTAGGACCTCCAGGAGCAGGGAAAGGAACTCAAGCCAAAATCGTGGCTGAACAACTAGGGATTCCTCACATTTCCACCGGGGAAATTTTGCGAGGGGCTGTAAGTGCTCAAACCCTCCTGGGTCAAAAAGCTCAGTCCTATATGGATAAAGGAGAATTGGTGCCTGACGAGTTGCTCATAGATCTGATCCGCGATCGCCTAAATCAACCCGATGCTCAAAAAGGTTGGATTTTAGACGGTTTTCCCCGTAACGTCAGCCAAGCCCATTTCTTGAATGACCTGTTGCAGGAGCTTGACCAAACTTTGGATGGTGCCATCAACCTGGAAGTTCCAGATCAGGTTTTGATCGACAGACTATTGGAAAGGGGTCGTAAGGAGGGACGTACAGATGATAATGAGGAAACTATCCGCACACGTCTTGAGGTCTATAACCATCAAACAGCTCCTTTGGTGGAATTTTACCGAGAACACTCAGCTTTAAAATCTATTAATGGTGATCTCTCCTTAGAGCAAGTCACAGAATCGATTAAACAAGTTCTAGGGTAATGATTTTAGGGTAAGCCCATGCCGAAAGCAGGAAACCACCTGCGTGGGGCAGGTCGGCCATCATCTGACCCTATTGTAGCGCTTTAGCTAATACCATTAGCCTAATACTTAGACTAATTTAGACTAATGGTTCCATCGGTGTAACCTATGCCTAGAGCTAGGCCAAGGGAAAAAGGCTTCCCTGACACCGCTACTCCAAAGTTGGTGGAAAAGTATTTTAGTTGGTATAATTTTGTATTTGATAAAATATGTTAAGACTCCCTGAATTAAATAATCAAAATTTAGAGCATACGGGGATAGTTGTATTGAGGTTAAAACAAGTTGGCTAAACAAGACTTAATTGAAATGGAAGGCACGGTGACTGAATCCCTGCCGAATGCCATGTTTAGGGTTGACTTGGACAATGGCTTTAATGTCCTAGCTCATATTTCCGGTAAAATCCGTCGGAATTACATCAAAATTCTGCCTGGAGACCGGGTCAAAGTTGAACTAACCCCCTACGATTTAACCAAAGGCAGGATTACCTACCGCCTGCGTAAGAAGTAAAACTAGCAGCGACTTCTGTTTTATTTAAAATAAGCTAAATTTGACAAGTCAACCTAAAAAAAGATATAATAACCAACTGCATTATGTCCAAAAAAAAGGCATGAAAGTTAGACCATCTGTCCGAAAAATGTGTGAAAAGTGCCGCGTAATTAAACGCCACGGTAGAGTTATGGTAATTTGCCCCAATCCCAAGCACAAACAGCGTCAGGGATAAACCTCAAATCCATACACTTAATCCATACATTTAATTTGTAGCACAAAACTTCAGTCAAGGGAGAAGCAAGCGTGGCTCGGATTGCCAGTGTAGACCTACCTCGCGATAAACGTGTAGAAATAGGTCTGACCTACATTTATGGAATCGGTCTGTCGCGGTCTAAAGAAATTTTAGCAGCAACAGGAGTTAACCCAGATACGAGGGTTAAGGATTTGACCGATGCGGAGGTGGCTGCCCTCAGAGCAGCTGTCGAAAAAAATTATCAGGTGGAAGGGGATTTAAGGCGCTGGCAGTCAATGAACATCAAGCGCCTAGTAGATATTGGTACCTATCGCGGACGTCGTCATCGCATGGGACTCCCCGTGAGAGGACAGCGAACCCGCACTAATGCCCGTACCCGTCGCGGTAGACGAGTGACTATCGCTGGAAAGAAAAAAGCACCGGCTAAGAAGTAATAGCTCTAGTCAGCCCAACTATCCACCCCAGGTTTTTGGTCATTGGTCATTCGTCAAAAGTAACTGCCAGGAGACCTTCTGTTAGTGACTTTTGACAAAAGACTTTGGACAAAAGACTTTCGAAAAAATTGTAATGGTTACTCAACCCCAAGATAATTAATCACCTATAGAGTAAAGTCAAGTGACATGGCGCGACCAACTAAAAAAGGTGGTACAAAAAAGCAGAAACGCAATGTACCAAATGGAATAGCATACATCCAGTCTACGTTCAATAATACTATCGTCACCATTTCTGACACCAAAGGGGATGTAGTCTCTTGGGCTTCAGCTGGCTCTAGTGGATTTAAGGGGGCAAAAAAAGGAACTCCCTTCGCTGCTCAGACCGCTGCTGACAGTGCTGCCCGACGAGCCATAGACCAAGGTATGCGTCAGGTGGAAGTGATGGTGAGTGGACCAGGAGCAGGTCGAGAAACCGCTATTCGGGCCCTGCAAGGAGCCGGACTGGAAATCACCCTAATCAGGGATGTAACTCCAATTCCTCATAACGGCTGCCGTCCACCCAAACGGCGTCGAGTATAAGAGTATATTTTTTGCGACCGTTAGGTTGAAAGGAAAGTAGCTTGAAAGGAGGAGGTTCAATACGAACTTCTTACCCTTTTTACCCTTTGGCTTACTATCCCTTCAACCTGTATTCGGTTAAAGGGGTCTTATGAATAGAGGGAGGTCACTCTGTGGCGCAGTTTCAGATTGAGTGTGTAGAATCCAAAACACTGAAGAACCAAAGTCAGTATAGCAGATTTGTCCTAGAGCCTCTCGAACGTGGTCAAGGCACAACGGTTGGCAACGCCCTCAGACGAGTTTTGCTGTCCAACCTAGAAGGGGCAGCAGTGACCGCTGTCCGGATTGCTGGCGTAAACAATGAGTTTGCCACAATTGAGGGAGTCAGAGAGGATGTCCTGGAAATTATGCTGAATATGAAGGAAGTTGTCCTCAAAAGCTACACCTCTCAACCTCAGATAGGTCGAGTGATGATTACTGGGCCATCCACTGTGAGAGCTGCTCAGTTTGATTTGCCCTCGGAGGTGGAAATTATTGCTCCAGGTCAGTATGTTGCTACCTTAGCAGAAGGGGCTAAGCTGGAAATGGAGTTCCGCATCGAAAAAGGTACAGGATATCGCTCTGTGGAACGAGGGCATGATGAATCAACAGCGGTAGATTTCCTCCAGATTGACTCTGTGTTCATGCCGGTGACTAAAGTAAATTACAGCGTTGAGAATACTCGCATTGATGGTGCTCTGGAAAAGGACCGCTTAACGTTAGAGGTCTGGACCAATGGTAGTATAACTCCCCAAGAAGCTCTATCTCAAGCGGCTGGTACCCTCGTGGATCTGTTCAATCCTCTCAAGGATATTAATCTCGAATCTATTAAAGATGACTATGGTGATGATGACGATCCGACCAGCCAAATCCCGATCGAAGAATTACAACTCTCGGTTCGGGCTTACAACTGCCTGAAACGAGCACAGATAAATTCTGTATCCGATTTGCTCGATTATAGTCAGGAAGACCTCCTAGAAATCAAAAACTTTGGTCAAAAGTCGGCTGAAGAAGTGATTGAAGCTCTGCAACGACGTCTAGGAATTACACTGCCCCACGAAAAATCCGCTAAGACTTAACCACAACAATTAAACTTAAGGGACTGGAGAATTAGCAACTAGCTAGTCTAAACCCTAGAAATAAAGGCAAATTTTGTTCAAAAAAAAGGAGGAAGCTAAAAAATGCGTCACGGGCGTCGTGTGCCAAAACTGGGCAAGCCAGCAGATCAACGTCGGGCTCTGATGAGATCCCTGACCACTGAATTACTGCGTCATGGTCGAATCACTACCACTAAAGCTCGGGCAAAAGCCATTCGTTCGGAGGTGGAGCGGATGATTACCCTGGCCAAGGATGGTTCCTTGGCATCCCGACGTAGGGCAATTGCCTATCTCTACGACAAAAAGTTAGTTCACTCCCTCTTTGCTGAGGTGAAAACGCGATATGGCGATCGCAATGGCGGATATACCCGAATTCTGCGCACGGTGCGGCGTCGTGGTGATAATGCTGAAATATCTATTATTGAACTAGTCTGAGGCAATTAACCATTAAAGCAATTAACCATTAAAAATGTCAATTGTTAATCGTTAATCCATGATGTCTGCCAACGATGCTAAAGCTATCCAGCGAATTGCCCTGGTTATTCAATACCTGGGTAATAACTTTTATGGCTGGCAGCGACAACCACAGCATCGCAGTGTTCAGTCGGAAATCGAAACAGTTCTGTCCACCGTGCAACAGCGAGCCATAACCCTATATGGTGCTGGTCGTACTGATACAGGGGTTCACGCTGCTGCCCAAGTCGCTCATTTTAATGCCACAGGTCCGATACCAGCCCATCGCTGGGCAGCGATACTCAATAGTAGACTGCCAGAGGATATATTAGTCCGAGCATCAGCATTAGTATCACCAGACTGGCATGCTCGGTTTAGTGCCATCTGGCGTCGTTATCGATACACAATCTATACCGACGCCTGCCCTAACTTGTTTGTGCAACCCTTTTGTTGGCACTATTATCAAGCTCCCCTTGATGAATCCCTGATCCAGGCAGCCTTAAAACCATTGCTGGGTAAGCATCACTTGGCAGCCTTTCACCGAAGCAACTCGGGGCGATCGCATTCCTGGGTAAATGTGCAAGCAGCCGAATGTTACCGCAATGGACCATTTATTCATATAGAAATTCAAGCTAACGGATTTCTATATGGTATGGTGCGTCTGTTGGTAGGAATGCTAGTACAAGTGGGCATAGGGAAGCTAACCCCAGAACAGTTTACTGACATCTGGG